>JBHACQ010000161.1:0-14892 GCA_041854625.1 Leptotrichia sp.
AAAAAATATTTATATTTTTTAAAATATAGTACAATATTAATATAGGGAAGAGGAGAACGTTTTAAACATTTTCTAGTTAATTAAAATAAAGTCAAGGGAAAAACATAGGAATTAAAAAAGCTCCGTGTAATAACACATATGTGACAAAAAAGAATAAAAAAAGCATTGTCTAATATGAAAGAGAATATTCTTTACAAAACGTCTTAAATATGATAATATTTGTAATTGACAAATGATAAGTAATGTTTAAATAATTATTATTAGGAGTAAAATAAGTATGAACGAAGGAATTTTAAAAAAAATTTCAAAGATAGGCCAATATATTTTTCTAGATAAGAATCCAGATCGTATAAAAAGAATTTCAAGAAAAAATATAATAGGAAGTATTGTTGAAAGTACAGTTTTTACTGTGCTTATTATACTTATATGTTATGCACTGCCTTTTACAAGAAATAATTTTTTAGCATTAAATATGCACCCTCTTGCAGTAATGGTAGCTATAATTTCTTTAAGGTATGGGATTTATCCAGGTTTTTTAAGTGCTTTTATAGCTACGATAGGCTATATAGCGGTATATGTAGCTTCTGGAAATGATATGGTGCTGTTCTTCCTTAAATTCCAATATCATAAGTTCTTTATAATGTTCCTGTTTATTGCAATGATTTTAGGGAAATTTCAGGCGGATAAGAAAGAAAATGAAGAGGTTTCAAAAAGAAATATAAAAAAGTTGAAAAAGCTGTTAATTGAAGAAAGAGAGAAAAGTGAAAAATTGCTTACAATAAATAGAGATTTAAAAAATCAGATCATACAAAGCCGTGGTGGAGTTATTTCTTTTCAGAACATACGTAAAAATTTGAAATCATTAATGACAATTGAGGAAGTGTTTACAAAAACAATATATTATATGAATCAGCTTATGAACTGTGAAAATGCCAGTATCTACCTAGTAGAAAACGGGATGTTGAATCAGATAATTAAAGTTGGAAATTCACCTATGAAAAAGAGTCTGGATTTAAAGAATGGTGAATCTGAAAGATTTCTTATGGCTATTAATAGTAGGGAGGCATTAGAATTTCCGGTGGATTTAAAGGGAGAAAAACCGGTTTTTGTATCTCCGGTTTTTTATGGAGAAAAAATAATAGCCCTGTTTGAAATAACAAGGCTGTCTTATGAGACTTCCAAAAGTGAAAACTTTGGGCTATTTAAGGCAATTATGGAGGAAATAAATATATCGCTGTCCAGAATTTTCTACAAGAACAGGGAAGAAAATGTAGGTATTTTTGAAGAAGGGACGTTCATTACGACTGGACATTATTTTGGACAGATTTTAAGTGAAGTTAAGAACAGGAAAAAATATTATAATCAGAGATATTTTATTCTGGAAGGGATAAATGCAAATAAATATCTGGCTAAAGAATTACAGGAGAAACTGGATGAACTGAGGAAGGAAGGATTTGCTGCTGATTATACCTGCATAAATGATAATAAGATAGAATTCTTATTTATAAATGAAAGTGATGAAAATAATCAGAGGCAGCTGAAGATTTTGAAAAATATTTTGAAAGAAGAGAAATTATATGAAATTTAGATATTTTTTTGTCATAATTTTAGTAACGGGATTGATTCTGCAATTTAATAGGATAATAAAGAAAGAGGAATACTTTTCAATAAAACAGGAAATACGGTTTGAAAAGGCTCCGGCAAAAAATACGACCTATAAATTTACGAACCCCCAAAAAATGCTGGTATATTATAACAGTAATTCCAGCCAGTCAAAAAATATTCTGGAAAACTTGAAAGAAGCGTTTGAATTTACAAAAGTTGATTATACTGTTAAAGATATTGGAGAAATTGTTCCGGCTGATGAATACGAAAGCTTTATATTTGCAACAGATTCTTTCATAGGATTCAGAAAGGAAATGTTTGACTCCATTATAAAAGAGGTAAATAAAGGGAAAAGCCTTATATTTTTAAACATGACTCCATATAATCCCTTTAATGGTTTAGCCGGAATAAGGAATTTTAGTGAAAGTATGCTGGAAATATCTTACGGAGTAAAATTTCTGGAAAAATTGTTTCCAGGAGTCGATTCCTACGAACCGGGACCGGACATGCTCTCACATTCCATATTAAATAAACTTGAACTGGAAAAAGATGTGAAGATTTTTGCAAAAAGTGGAGAAGGGATACCGATTTTATGGGAAAGGAAATCAGGAAAAGGAAGGATTCTGTATTCAAACGTCTCATTCTTTACAGACAGGGTTATGAGGGGAGTAATGAACCAGTGGATTGCCTATGGTAATGACTGGTACATATCTCCTACATTGAATACGAAGCTTATGCATATTGATGATTTTCCATCTCCGGTTCCACGGGGACAGAAAGAAGTCATCCAGAAGGAATATAACATGAGTATCAGGGATTTTTTCCGTAATATATGGTGGAAGGACATGCTGGATATTTCCAGGAAGTATAATCTTGTGTATACAGGTTTTATTATTATTGATTATAATAACATTGTAGAAAAGGAGAAAATGAGAAGGATTTCTGATTTGAACCTGAAGGATCTGGCTTTAGGAGGAAGGGAACTTTTCCTTCATGGAGGAGAACTGGGAATTCATGGATATAACCATAATCCGATAGTTTTTTCAGATAACAGGTATGTTAATTTTAAAGCCTTGAAATATGTGCCCTGGAGAAGTGAAAGCGATGCAGAGGCAAGTACAAGGGAAGTAATGAGTTATGTAAAGGAGCTGTTTGGTTCGAAGGTTAAACTGTATACGTATGTTGCACCAAGTAACATAGGGACTGACAGGAGCATTGGAATACTGAAAAAAGGTTATCCTGACTTAAAGGTAATTTCGACTATATTCTATGGGAGTGTAGAAGAGGGTTCCTATGTCCAGGAAGTCGGGAGAAATTCCAGAGTGCCGTCGTTGTATGATCTTCCGAGGTTTTCTTCAGGATTTTATTATGAAAAAGGAGAAATGTGGAAAATATTTAATGCATTGGCACTATATGGATACTGGTCACATTTTATCCATCCTGATGACGTAATTGCTGAAGACAGGGGGAAGGACAAGACGTGGAGACAGCTTAAATCAGAATTTGAGAAGACGATAGGTGAAGTAAACAGGTATTTTCCACATCTGAAATCCATGAGGTCTTCAGATATGACAAATTTATATATGAATATAGAAGACCTTAAGATAAAATCAGAAAAAATAGGCAATGAGCTTCGGATAGGTTCTATAAACTTTAGAAAACCTTATGAAGCTACAATAAGGATAAGGAATAAAAAAATAAGAAATATGTCTTCCGGAACATTTAAGGAAATATATGTTTCAGGAGATACGAGAATATATTTAGTAAATATTGATAAGGAAAATGTAACAATATCTTTAGGAGATTAAAATGTTGGAAAATAATGAAAAGGATGGAATATTAAGGAAGATACCGGTAATTACTGCGAGTCTTGTATTTCTTCTTCTGGAAATATTAATATTAGCAATATTCTCTAAAAATGATGAAATCTTAAACTTCAGAAGTATATTCTGGATATCCCATTTTATATTGTCAGTAATATTTATTGTAGCATGTAGATATATTTTTAAGGAAAGTATGGGATATTATGATGTATTTATAATAATATTTCCGGCTATAGGAATATTCCTGTTCATTTTGGATGAGATATTTTCCCTGTGGAAAGTAAAAAAGGCAATTGCTGATGAAGTGCTAGGGAAAGACAGGGATAAGAGAGAAATAGGCAAGATGAAGAAGGATTGTGTTGTTTCTGAATTTGATGTCATGAGCTCCTATGATCTTCTGTTGTCAACTGATAACAACAAAAAGAAGAAGTTTATATTTTCTTATGAAGGTAAAGGGCTTAAGCCAAAAGTTGAAATATTACAGAGGGCATTACAGGATGAAAATACAGAAGTCATACATTATGCAGCGACAGAACTGAATAAACTGGATACAGGGATTCAGGAGAAAATAAATGTAGCAGAAAGGGAAAGAGAGAAGGCATCTGATATAGAGGAGCTAAAAAGAATAGACTACAGGATATACAGCCTGTATAAGGAATATATAGATTCAGGGCTTCTATTCGGAGAAATTTTAGATTTCTATCAGAATAAAGCATTAGGTTTACTGGAAAATCTGCAGACAGATAAAAGGGAAAAAGAGATTTTAATGATAGAGCTTTATGAAAATATGGATGACAGAGGGAAATATGAATATTTATTGAAAAATAGAATTGATAAGTATATGGAGCCGGAAATAATAACTAGATATTTAAAATTCCTGCATAAGGAAAACAGGTTTGAAGAGCTGTTAAATGAATACGGAAAATATGGAAAGGGAAATGAAGAAATTGAAAAACCGGTTTTTTTGGAAATGAATAACTAGAAGAGACAGCCTTATCAAGAAAGAAATATATGACTATTAACTGGTGTTATGTATTTGAGGCTGGATATAATATGAATAAAAATATAGGAAAAGGGAAAGAGATGGCTGTAATATGTTTTATTTGTGAGGGGGCGTATCCCTATATTGTAGGTGGTGTTTCTTCGTGGGTACATGAACTGATTTCATCAAACCCGCAACATTTTTTTAAAGTATTATGTATAATTCCCAATAAGGAATTTGCAAAACTGAAATATGAACTGCCTAAAAATGTTATTGAAGTTAAGAATATATATCTGGATACAAATCCGGAATTTTCACTATACAATATTATAAGGAATAATCAGATTTTCAGCAGAGAGAAAAGGAAGAGTACCGAAAAACTGCTGGATTTTAGTGCTGAAAATATTGAAAATAAATTACAGGAAGTGGAGGGGCTGTTTGAAAGGAAGTTTGGGAAGCCGCTTGAAGTAATTTTAAGTCATGAATACTGGAATACACTTCTTAAATACTATAACAGGAATCATTCTGATGGGAATTTCAGTACATTTTACTGGACTTATAGGAACATAACCATGAACCTTCTGAATATTGCCCAGAGTAAGGTACCGAAAGCGAATATATATCATAGTGTAGCTACAGGATATTCCGGTTTCCTTGGAGCAATTATTGCTCATCAGAAGAAAGGGAAGGTAATACTTACTGAACACGGGATTTATCCTAGGGAAAGGGAAGAAGAGATACTGGGGGCTACCTGGGTTGACAGTGACTTTAAGCAGATATGGATTGATTATTTCTACTATTTATCTAAACTGGCTTATCGTCATAGTGACAAGATTATTGCATTATTTGAATATAACAGGCAAATACAGATAGAATACGGTGCTCCTATAGAAAAAACTGCAGTTATACCTAATGGAGTAGATGAAAAGAAATATGGCAGGATAGTCAGGGAGAAGAGGGAAGGATTTAATATAGGCTCAGTTTTAAGAGTTGTACCTATAAAAGATATAAAGATGATGATAAAGGGATTTAAGATTGCATCTGAGAAGATTCCTGAAGCAAAGCTCTGGCTTATAGGGCCTACTGATGAGGATGAAGAATACTATGAAGAGTGTATAAAGCTGGTGGATAATCTGGGATTAAAGGAAAAGGTAGTATTTACAGGACGTGCAGATGTTACAGAATATTATTCGTTTTTAGACTTGCTGTTATTGACGTCTATTTCTGAAGGGCAACCTCTTAGCATACTGGAAGGTCTAGCTTCAGGTGTACCTTTTATATCCACTGATGTAGGAAACTGCAGGGAAATATTGCTGGAGAAAAGGGATATAGGAGAAGCCGGGGTCATAATTCCTCCTACATCCTATACAGATCTTGCACTGGCATTAGTTCAGCTTTACCACAGTCCAGATAAGCTGGCAGAGTTTTCCAGAAATGGAAAGAAGATAGTTGAAAAATATTATTCTAAATCGGCATTTATTCAAAAGTATCAGGAAATTTATGATGAGATGGGAGGTTTATAATGGCAGGAATAGGATTTGAATTGAAAAAATTATTTAGAAGCAGTGAAGATACTCCATTTGGAAGTCTGAGGGCTTTCCTGTTTTCAGCAGCAGTAAGTGTGGGACCATGGTTTATTACGGCAACATCACTGAATCTGCTGATATTAATATCAAAGACAATAGACCTCTCCAGAAATAACCAGATATTATTTATGAGTACAATATTCTACGTCTTTATATTTTCCCAGATAGTTACAAATGCCTTTCAGTATCTAGTAACCAGATATGTATCAGACTGTATCTTTAACAAGAAGATTTTTAAAATAAAAAGTGCGTATATAGGTTGTATAAAGCTAGTTTCAATGGTATCTTTCCTGTTAAGTGCCGTTTTTATCAGAAATGCCACACTGTCTTCTGCATATAAGGTATCTTTTGTAATACTGTTTGTTTCAATGTCGCTGTCATGGATAACAATGATATTCATATCCTTATTGAAGAAGTATAAGTTCATACTGTTCTGTTTTTTTATAGGGAATTCAATATCAGTAATACTAGGGTATATATTTTTAAAATATCCGGTTACTTTTATAAAGGAAGATCCTATATTCTGGATGCTGTTTTCCTATACAGTTGGTATATTTTTAAACTTCATACTGACATCAATGTATATTATGAGGGCTTTTCCTGGTAAAGAAAAGAACCATTTTGAATTTTTTATTTACTTTAAGGGATATTTTAGTCTGATATTAATTGGAATTATGTATATTTTAGGTATATGGGGACATGTCTTTGTAAACTGGTTTGTGGGGGATTCATATACATTGGCAAATGTATTTCTAGTTTCTCCTATTTATGAAGTTGCAGTATTTTATGGATACTGTACTGTTATACCGAGCATGATTTATTTTGCAGTATTCATGGAAACAAAATTTCTCCCCCTGTTTAAGGATTATTTTAATAAACTGTGTATTTCAGGGAAATATGAAAATGTAAAGGAATCCTTAAAGATACTGAGGCAGACATTAATTTCAGAAGTGCTGTACTGTATGGAGCTTCAGCTTCTTATATCTATAACATGCGTACTATTGTCGAACATAATATTTAATGAGCTGGATATGGATGCCTATCTGCTTGATTTATTCCGTATAATAGTCTTCGGATCATACAGCTCAATATTTGTTTCAATATTAATCACATTATTTTTATATTTTGATTTAAGGTTTCAGGCTATGATACTGTCACTGTTCCTTTTTATCACTAGCTTTTCCTTTGCCTATATATTCGGAAAAATGGGAATGTCTTATACGGGATTTGGATTCTTTATGTCATCTGCCCTGACATTTGCTATAGGGGTCTATATGTTTTACAGGTTGTTTGAGACACTAAACTATACGATTATGTTCAGGCAGAATTTTAATTACAGGGTAGGAGGTAGTTTTGTGGAAAAAGTAAGTCAGTTATTTAATAAGAAGGTATATATACTGATTTTAATAGTAATATTATTTTTATTGGGAAATTCAAAGATCTATGGAGCATATGACAAGCGGGGATTCAACAAGGTGACAGGGAATAACTGGGATACTATGAGTCCTTTTGACAGAGAAGGCTATGATATTGAAGGATATAACAGGGAAGGAATTGACAGACGTAACTTTAACAGGGCCTTCTGGAATACTGCCACAGATTCTCCATATGACTATTCAGGCTTTGATTATTATGGAATACATAAAGATACAAGGACTGCATATGATGAACGGGGCTTCAACTATGAGCATTTTAATGTCAGGACAGACAACGTATACGATGAGAACGGTTTTACTCATGAAGGGATACATAGGGATACAGGCAGGGAATACGATAAGAACGGCTGGAACTATTATGGGCTGAATGAAAAGACGAAGGATTATTATAATGAAGAAGGCTGGAATTTTGTGGGTATTAACCGTCGTGGTTTTAACAAGGATAAGTATAATGTGGAAACAAAAAGTGAATATGACAATTTTGGATTTGATTTTGAAGGAATACATAAAGATACAAGGACTGCATATGATGAACGGGGCTTCAACTACGAGCATTTTAATGTGAGGACAGACAGCGTATACGATGAGAACGGTTTTACTCATGAAGGGATACATAGGGATACAGGCAGGGAATACGATAAGAACGGCTGGAACTATTACGGGCTGAATGAAAAGACGAAGGATTATTATAATGAAGAAGGCTGGACATTTGAAGGGATTAACAGGAAAGGTTTTAACCGAGAAGGTTACAATATATGGACAAAAAGCAGATATGACTACGCAAACTTTGATTTTCAAGGGATTAATAAGAATACAAAGACAAGATATGATGAGCGTGGCTTTGATAATAACCAGATTCATAGGAAGACACATACAAAATATGATGAGCGTGGTTTTGACTATGAAGGGAAAAATAAAGATACAGGGACAGAGTATGATAAGAATGGCTGGAATTTTTATGGTTTAAATCAGAAAACCAGGACATTCTATGATGTAAATGGATATACAAGAGAAGGGCTGGACAGGCACGGCTATAAGAAAGGTCAGAGACCTAAGAACTTTGGAAAGAATTCTGGTACAGAGGGGAGCAGTGGAGGATATGACAGGCATGGATTTGATAAACACGGAATCTATCGGAAGGGATACTAATATTATGTCGCAATACAGGCTGATAAGAAAATATAAGAAAGCTGTTAGAAATGTATTTAAGAAAAAACATAAGAAGAAATATGAGTTCCTACTAATAAAATCTACACTAATATTAGGAAATAACCTGTTTTCTCAAAGTATTGAAAACAACAAAGACATTAATTCTGAAATCAGCCAGATTGAAACCGGGAAAGAAAATACTATAGGAAATGACCAGTTAAAAAAAGAAAAAAATATTAAAATAGAAAGCAGTAGTGAAACAGGTAACGGATATTCTATAAGAGAGCGTGGAATAGAAAAAATGAATTTCTATATTCCCGTCCGTGAACAGAATAAGATTAACACATATGGAGAATTTGACTACAGGAACGACAAGAATGTATTTAAATATACTTTTGGTGAAGGATATGTGGCTTTAAACGGGAAATGGGATTTTAACTATAGAATTACAAGGGAATCTTACAGATATAAGTTAGATGAGAGTAAAATGAGCAGTTTAAATTCATGGGATAATGAAATATCCCTTTCACGGAAAAATAACAGCTTTAGGATTGGTAAGCGTGAGTTTGGATCAGCTCTTTCTTTCGGAATAAAACATACAGAAAATAATGTGAAGGCTATGGGAAATAGCCGTGACTATAAATTCTATATTAGCCAGAAGATATCAACATTTTCCTCAAAATTAGGACGTGGAGGTACATTTTCTGAATATGGGATAACTCTAAACGGAATAAAGGGAAGTATAAGGGACGGATATTCAGTTTTAGGATCGGTAGGTTCGAATACCGCATTAGGATACGGATTCCAGTGGAGTAATTCATTGGAAGGAGAATACATGGACTACAATAATTATAAAGGTAGCCTGAGGGTTAAATATGAAACTCTTTTTCGATGGACATACGAACTGGGGAAACATTTTGCGTTTTCTCCAGAAACTACATTCAAGGCAGAGAAATATTTTTCAAATAAAACAGGCAACCTGACTGTTGAAAGTTCAGTAGGCTCGTATTTACTGTATTCCCGTAATTTTACAGATAAATTCAGAATATATGGGAAAGTAGGGCCTGTCCTTAAATATGAAAGAACAAGATATGGAGAATATGAATATAGGAAATCTCAATTGGCAGGCTATGCGAAAATTGGATTTGAATATATTTTCTAATTCTGGTATATTTCCAATAAGATACGAAACGGAGGGAATATGAAAAAAAGATTAATCTTATTATTTTTATCGTTTGCAACATTCTGTTTTTCAGAAAACGTTAGTAATAAAAATAATAGGAATTTGAGCAGATATGAAGCAGGAAGTGAGATTTATCGTGATAGGATGCGGGATTTAATACGGGAAATTAAATCAAATACATCAAAAGAAAGAATTCTGATTACACAGAATGGAAATGAGCTGTATTTCCGAAATAAGGAACTGGATAAGGGATTTTTCTATGTAACTGACGGGACGACACAGGAAGATTTATATTATGGGGCAGACTTTAAGCTCACAAAGCCTGCATCAAAGGAAGAGAATGCCAGGATGCTGGAGCTCCTGTTACCAATAAGAAAAGCTGGCAAACCTGTATTTGCTATTAATTATGGTGTTGGAAATAAGGCAAGGGAAGATTTGCTGAAAAAGAACAGACAGACTAACTTCATAAATGAATTAATACCTTCATTTGGGGCAGAAGTACCTTATGTTCCATTACAGAATTTTAATTCAGGTGATATAAACTCCCTGTCAGATGTTAAAAATTTCCTGTTACTTCTTAATCCGGAAAAATTCAAGGATGTAAATTCCTATTTTGAATATCTGAAGGGTACAGACTATGACCTCTTGATAATTGAACCTTCACATGATAAACTTATGACAAGGAGTCAGATAGAGGCTTTAAAGACTAAAAAAAATGGCGGAAAAAGAATAGTGATTGCCTACTTTAGTATAGGAGAAGCTGGAGATTATAGAGAATACTGGAAAAAGGAATGGAAAAATAAGGACAGACGACCATCCTGGATAATGGAGGAAAATCCCAACTGGGAAGGAGACTACATGGTAAAATATTGGAGCGGTGAATGGAAGCAGATAGTCAGGGAGTATCAGAAAAAGCTGGATGAAATAGGAGTGGATGGATACCTGCTGGATACAGTAGATACATATTACTACTTTGAAGATAAATCTGAAATGACTGGAAAAATTATTGACTGATAAGATACTATATGTATTTCCTGAATTATCATACGCACATGTTTTCTGCTTCGGGATGAATACTTAAAATATGTAATACGTATTTTAAATAATACAGGGGATTAATTTTCTTGAAATGTTAAATACAGAATATAAATTATAAAAATGAAAGGAAGAGAAGATATGAACAAAGATATTAGCAGCATATCACAGAACTGGGATTTTTACATGTGTAGAATTGATGATAAACCAGGTTCAATCAGGTTAAATCTGGATTTATATAATATTGCACCACTGAAAAATTATCATCAAAGAGTACAGTTATCTGTAAAAATGCAGAATCCTACTCCTGACGGTCTTTCATCCAACGAAGAATTTGAAATTTTAAACCAGATTGAAGATTTACTGTATGAAAGGACAGTTTCTTTTGGAGCTGTGACTGCAGGAGTCGTAAAAACTGACGGAATATTAGAAATACATATGTATACGCAGGATACTGAAGGTATAGAGGAAGCCTGTGCAGACATATTTAAAAATTATTTTTCTTCATATGAATGGAAAATCCAGATTTGTGCAGATGATAAATGGGACTTATATTTTAATTTCCTGTATCCGGATAAATATACTTTCCAGGCAATGCAGAACAGGAAAGTCATCTATCAGCTGGAACAGCAGGGGGATAATCTGGAAAAAGAAAGGAAAATTGACCATTGGCTTTATTTCTCAACTGTAGGGAATGTGACGAGTTTTGCTGATAAAATTAAGGAGCTCAATTTTATCATTCTTTCATCTGAAAAAATAGAGAACAGCGACTATCCTTATCAAATAAACATTTCACGTGAAGATATTCCGGGTAATATTAACAATATTACCTGGGAATTGATGGAGATGGCTGATTCCTCAGGAGGATATTATGACGGCTGGGGATGTGTTATGGTAAAGGATTAGGAACGGATTTGAAGAAATAGCTGGCAGTATCTGAGAAATTAGAAATTTAATATTTAGAATAGGATAAAAAAAGAAAGTTTTAGATATTGTCGGCTGAAGGAAGGGCGATTATGGAACTGGTTATAAAGAAATTTAATGAACTGACGGTAGAAGAGCTGCACGAAATCCTTAGACTAAGGGTTTCAGTATTTGTCGTGGAACAGAACTGCCCATATCAGGAAGTGGATGATAAGGACATATATTCCTATCATGTTTGTTTAAAGGATGAAGAAGGTATACAGGCATATTTAAGAGTTATCGGAAAAACAGGAGATACAGATGAAGTGTCTATTGGAAGGGTAATTGCGGTAAAGAGGAGATGCGGATTAGGAACAGAAATATTAAAGGAAGGGATAAAAGTTGCCAGAGATTGTCTGAAAGCTGACAAGGTTGTCCTTGAAGCCCAGACATATGCCCGTGAATTGTATGAGAAAGTTGGATTTAAACAAGTTTCAGAAGAATTTCTGGAAGACGGGATACCGCATATCAAGATGGAAAAAAAGCTATAGAAAAATTTACAATACAATAAATAATGCAACAACTTAAAAGGAAAGGACAGATAATGTATCATATAAAGGATGAAGAATTTCTGAGGGGAAAAGTTCCTATGACAAAGGAGGAAGTAAGAGCTGTAAGTATTGCAAAGCTGGAAATGAAAGATACAGACATGTGCCTTGACATAGGGGGAGGGACAGGTTCAGTAAGTATAGAGATGGCAAGGTTTGCAAAAAATGGACATGTATATACGATAGAACAGAATGAAGAGGCAGTCGGACTTATAAAGGAAAATTCAGAAAAATTTCAGATAAGGAACTTGACACTTATCCATGGGAAAGCTCCTGATGGATTAAGCGGAATAAATATAAAGTTTGATAAAATATTTATCGGTGGCTCGGGAGGAAATCTGTCAGATATTATCAGCTATTCTTATGATAATTTAAATGATGGCGGTATTGTAGTGTTGAATTTTATTGTCCTTGAAAATACATTTGAGGCTGTGGAATGTATCAAGAAATCGGAGTTCAAGGATCTGGATATAAGTCAGATTATAGTTGCCAAGAATAAGAAGATAAAGGAATTTAACATGATGATGTCTGAAAATCCTATTTATGTAATAACAGCTAGAAAATAAAATTAAAATTTAAAAATATGGGAAATTATCCGCAAATATCTGCAACGATAACTTTTTTCATTTCACAAAATCTGAAACGAAAAAAAAGAATCGTTGCATTTATTTTTTAAAAATACTGTTATAAAAAAACATGCATAAAAAGATAAAAAAATAATAAGTTTATGGTATAATGATTAAAAGAAATTATTTATAGGATTAAGTAAAGATAGAATAAGGGGTAGGAATGGAAATAAGGAAAATGATAATAAATGATTATGAAGATATATATAATCTATGGATTTCATGTAAGGGAATGGGATTAAATAATTTGGATGATTCAAAAGAGGGAATTGAAAGTTTTATAAATAACAAAAATATAACTAAAGATAACAAGGAGGAATTTAAATGAAAAAATTATTAGCTGTGCTTCTATTATTATCAGTAGTCCAAGCAGTGGCAGAAACAGTAGTAAAAGGAACATATGAAAGTAAGAAGAGAAGGTATAGGGAGCTGACACAGAAGTTTATAAAAGAAGTAAATTTAAACTATGCCCTGCCTAATGACAAGAAAAATATAGTAACATATAAAACGGAAAACTACGATATTTTAGTACGGAAGCAGGATTTACTGGAACTTTATAACATGGATAGGAAAGAGAAGATAGCAGATATAAAAAATGTAATATCGTATAAGGATAAAAAGTTCGATTATGTCCACAACTATATTGCCGAACTGATAGAAAATAATAGAGCTGCTGTCTATAATAGAAAAAATAAGAAGGAAGTAAATCACATGATAAAAATAAAATACAACAACAATATCTATTATGATGAAGGCAGAGGTTCAAATTACGATGGGTATGTCTTCTATACAGATAAAACTCTGACAGAAGAAATTTTAAGATTTGATATAATAACACAGTTTGGAGTAGCTATTCATAGCAGTCTAGGAGATAATCCATATAATAGGGAATTAAGTCAGAAAGAAAAGGAATGGATAGAAAAATACAGTAAGAATTTTGAAAAGATGAAGGAACTTTATAAAAAGGCAGTTGCAAATCCAGATGTAGAACAAAGGTTCAGCTATTAAACTGAGAAATAAAGGAGTTTCATAAGGGAAGATAATAAAAATGGGAGAGTTTTTTTTATGGAAAAAAAGGAAAATATAATAAGAATGTGGTTTAATATGTGGATAGATAAAAAGGATTACGGAATAAAGGAAATATTTTCTGAAAAAATAGAATATATTGAAAGCTGGGGACCGAAATATTATGGAACTGGCGAAATATTGGAGTGGTTTTTTCAATGGAATAAGTTAAATTCATGTATATCATGGGATATAAAACAGTTTTTCCATAAGGATAATCAGACAATCGTAGAATGGTATTTTAAATTTAGCCATATAAATGGAGAAACTATGGATTTTGATGGAGTGAGCCTGATTAGTTGGGATAGGGAAGGAAAAATACAGTTTCTGAAAGAATTTAAATGCGATTTGTAAAAAATAAAAAAATGGCGTCGGCGGCAGGACTCGAACCTGCGACAAACGGTTTAGGAAACCGCTGCTCTTTCCAGCTGAGCTACGTCGACACACATGAAAACATCTTTATAGATTTTCTTATTACATAAATTACTATATCATATTTTTACAATTTTTGGAAGAGGAAATTTGAAAAAATTTTTAAAAATATGGTGAAATCATTAAGTTGGCATTTATGGAAAGTAATTAGACTGAATGAAAGGATATCGGAAAAAATGAGTAAGTTATTAAAAGAATTAAAAAGCCTGTCAAATACGAATTCCTATAAAAAAGGAAAAAACTACTATGAAGAGGATAAGATAGAAATAAATTCGATCAAATTAGATGGTAAGAAAATAGAAGTCAAAGGGATAAGTATAGGAAGCCATGAAAATCTTTATGATGTAAAACTTATAATGAATCAGGAAACGGGTAAATGTATGGAATCGAAGTGTAACTGTCCGGCTTTTAGTGAATATCAGGGAATATGTAAACATATTGTAGCGATAGGAATGAAAT
>JBHACQ010000162.1:0-10694 GCA_041854625.1 Leptotrichia sp.
AGAAGGGACAACAGAAGAAAATATAGAAAAGACTGTGGAACCTGAAAAATAAATTTGAAATAGGAAGTATAATCTAAAGGAGTAAGGATGACGGGAATTATAGCTGCAGTAAAGGAAGAAGCAGAAGCAATAAAAGGTGAGATGACGGAAATTTCAGAAGAAAAAATAGGGGACATTTCATTTTTTAGGGGAAAACTGTGTGACAGGGAAGTAGTATTTGTACAGTCAGGAATAGGAAAAGTAAATGCAGCTGTGACTACAACATTACTGATATACAGATATGAAGTAAACCAGATAATATTTTCTGGAGTTGCAGGCTCCCTTGATAACAGAATCTGTGTTGGAGATATAGTTGTTTCAGAAGATCTGGTGCAGCATGATTTTGATGCCTGTGAATTTGGATACAGGAAAGGTCAGATTCCAGATATGGATACATGGTCCTTCAAGGCAGACAGGGAGCTGCTTGAAAGATGCAGAAAAATAGAAATACCAGGGTATAAAATGTTTTGTGGCAGAATACTGACAGGAGATCAGTTTATAAACAGAAAAGAAGAAAAAGAACAGTTAGGAAGGTCATTTGAGGCATTATGTACTGATATGGAAAGTGGTTCTGTAGCACAGGTATGTTATAGATTTGGAGTAAAGTTTATAGTTATAAGATCCATATCAGATTCTTTAACAGATGAATCAGGGATGGAATATGATAAATTTGTTAAACTGGCTGCCCAGAATTCAAAGGAAATACTGAAACAGATGTTAAGATAACCGGAAAATAAAGAATTAATGCTAAGGAAAGGAGAATGCGGTCTTGAATAGAAGGGAATAGCAAGAGGCCGTGTGGGAAATATGAGTTTTCGTTTAAGTCCCTATAAAATAACAAGATTAATATTGATAATAGCTGTTCTGTCTTATGGATATGTAGAAATTATAGAATTTAGAAAAAATAAGATAAAGAATACAGAAGAAGTGACGAAATCGCTGGAAATAAGGAAGAAGGATTTTATCAATTCAGATGAAGTAAAAAGAAAACTGATAGAAGAGAAGGAAACGGAAATATCAGCAGATCCAACTTCTTCTGAAGTCATAGCAGGAGACGGTGTTACAGGAAAAGATAGCGGGTCTCCAGATACAGCCAGTAGCAATAAACCTCAAGATACGGGGATTACTGACGTACTGACAGAAGCTGATAAAAAAACTGAAAATCAGAAAAAAGAGGAAGAAGAACAGAAAAAAATAGCAAGTCAGATTGCACAGCAGAAAAAGGAAGCAGCGGCAAAGAAAGCAAGAGAAGCTGAAATTGCTGCTAAAGAAAAGGCACAGAAGGAAGCGGCAGCAAGGAAAGCAAGAGAAAAAGCTGCAGCAGAATCCAAGAAAAAGGATACTGAAAAAACATCAGCAGGAAAAATGGCCAAGAAAAAATATATTCAAGTTGCGACATTAAATTCAGAAGCGGCAGCGAAGAGTGCTGTAAGCAAACTTGGGGGTAATTTTAATTACCAGAAGATATCAGGGAAAAAGACACTGTATGTAATTGTTTCAATAAGTACAGATAACCCTTCTACCCTAGCCTCACTGGAAAATCAAGTGAAAAGCAAGTTAGGAAGGACAAAATATATTATAAGGACGGTAGGAAAATAACAATGTTTAATGAGGGAGCTAGATACAAAGGGAATATTCTTCCTGAAGAGATAGTAGAAAAAATTAAAAAGTCAAGGAATATTATTCTGACAGTTCATGTAAATCCTGATGGAGATGCTCTAGGATCTGTCCTGGCTTTTCTGCTTATGATTGATGAGTATAACAAGAAATATGTTGAAAAACTTTCAGATTTAATAACAGTGAGAATAGTAATTGACGATAAGCTTCCTAAATATATGGAAAAATTTAAGGAAAGTATCCTAATTGAAAAATATGAAAATTTTTCCTTAAATGGAGAAGGAGATTTGTTCATAAGTCTTGACTGTGCAAATGAAGAAAGATATGGAAGAGCTGATGAAATAAAGAAGAAATGTAGAGAGTCCATAAATATGGATCATCATGTAAGCAATACTGAATATGCAGATTTTAACTATGTGGAGGATGTTTCTTCAACAGCAGAACTTCTTTATAAGTTTCTATCCATATTTAAAATAGGACTTACAAAAGAAATAGCAGAATACCTATATCTAGGAATAATAAATGACACTGGTAATTTCAGGCACGATAATGTGACAGCAGAAACATTTAAAATATGCTCTGAACTGATAAAGGCAGGTGCAGATAACCATAAGATAGCCAATATCATCTTTTCGATGAATATAAAAAAAGCTGACCTGTTTGGAGATGTATATAAAAATAAAGTTGTTGATAAAAAATATGGCTTCATATACTATTATCTTCCGAGGGAAAAATCAGTGGAACTGGGAATAGAAAAGGATGATACTGACGGAATAGCTGAACTGCTGCTTAAAATTGAAAATACAGAACTTTCAATGTTTATAAGAGAAGAAGAGGACGGAGCGTTAAAAGGGAGTTTAAGATGTAACGATAAGTATAATGTCAATAGTATTGCTTCAAGATTTGAAGGTGGAGGACATATAAAAGCAGCAGGATTTAAGACAGGATTATCTCTGGGAAATATTCTCGAAGGAATATACAGTGAATTAGAAAGTGCAAATAGTTAAATATTGGATGTAAAACTTCTAGAATTATAATTGTATAAGGAGGTAAAAATGGAATTTAATATGTTTAATTATTTAAAATTGAAAGGATTTAATAATTCTCAGCTGGCGAAACATTTTGAAAAGATTGATGAGACTAATGAAAATATAAACATGATACTGGAAAAAAATCCAGGAGCAGTTTTAAGGGAAATTAAGATTTCCTATTTTGGAGAAAAGAAGGAACAGATACAATTTGATGTTAATATAGAGGTAGTGAATAACTGATGAAGAAGAAAATATGTGTCAGCTTACTGATGCTTGGGATTTTGGCAGGATGTTCCTCCATGGGTAAAAGAACTGTTCCTGAGTCATCAGTTGTGAGCAAGGATAGGGTTGTAGAAAATGGAATTGCAGAAATTGCAGATAAATTTGGGGAGCAGATAAGTAAAAGAAATGTAGGAATCTATAAAAGAGGTTATAGGGACTGGAGGCTCATCCTATATGGTCAGCATAACTATTATGAAGTCTACATAGGAGAAGACGGCAAGATAATTTCTAGCAAAAAGGAAGACTATAAATAAAAAAAATGGGAATCTGAAGAAGGTCGCTGTAAAAGCTCCCGCTTGAGATATTCCCTTTTTTTATATAAATCTAATTAATAAAGAATATTTTATCAAAAAACTTCAGGAAATCATCAATAGAGTTTCCGTTTCTTTCAGTTTTTATTTTGAGCATGGTTCCCTCCAGCAAGGAAATAAGGATTCTTGCATACAGCTCGGGTTCCATGGAATAGTATTTTTCCTGAGACTGGTATTTTAATGTCGCCAGAAAGAAGGATATACGCTGTTCTATCTTATGGTAGGAATCTATTAACTTAATTCTGGCATCATCATTAACATCTGAAAGTTCAATTGCAAGATTACCTAAAGGGCTTCCTCCATGAAAACGGTTGTGTTCGATATTGTTAAAGAATTCTTTAAAGAAATTTTTTAGTTTTGATATAGAAAGATCATCAACTTTATGGTTAAAAAAATTAATCAGGTTGTCAGTATGAAATTCTATTACATGAATCAGAAGATCATCTTTAGACTTAAAATAGTAGTAAAAAGAACCTTTAGCAATATTACATTCATTCAGTATGTCAGATACAGCTGTATTTTTATATCCTTTATAATAAAAAAGTTTTGCACTTTGATGGACTACATTCCGTTTTTTTATGAGAGTTTTTTTCATTTTATACCTCTTAAAAAATTTTTATTTCAATTAATTCTATAATTAATTAAAAATATTGTCAAGTTAAAATATATATTAGGTTTCAGTCTGTATGTCAGAAAAATGTGCAGACCAGAAACAGTTAGGAAAGGAAAAGAAAAGTTATGATTAAAGGGAAAAAAAGAGTAGTACTTGGGATGTCGGGAGGAGTGGATTCATCTGTAGCGGCAATCCTGTTAAAGGAAGAAGGTTATGAGGTAATTGGGGTTTTCATGAAAAACTGGGAAGAAAAGGATGAAAATGGAGTATGTATGGCTGAGGAGGACTACAAGGATGTAATTTCAGTAGCAGAACAGCTGGAAATACCCTATTATTCCGTTAATTTTGTAAAAGAATACTGGGATAAGGTCTTTACATATTTTCTGGATGAATACAGGAAAGGGAGAACACCGAATCCTGATGTGATGTGTAATAAGGAGATAAAGTTTAAGGCATTTCTGGATTATGCTATGAAAATAGGAGCAGATTATGTTGCCACAGGGCATTATGCAAGAATTGTTCATGAAAAAGATGGAAATGGCTGTATCAGATCCACAATGTTACGTGGAATAGATGACAACAAGGACCAGACATATTTTTTATGCCAGCTCAGTCAGAAACAGCTTGAAAAAGTACTTTTTCCGATAGGGGAGTATACAAAACCTCAAATTAGGGAAATTGCTGAAAGATATAATCTTGCTACAGCAAAGAAGAAGGACAGTACAGGCATATGTTTTATAGGTGAAAGGGATTTTAATGAATTCCTGTCAAAGTATCTTCCTGCAAAAGGAGGTAATATAGTTGATACTGAAGGGACAGTTCTGGGGAGACATAACGGACTGATGTATTATACAATTGGCCAGAGGAAGGGAATCGGGATAGGAAATACGAAGGAAGGGACAGGAGAACCATGGTTTGTCGTAGACAAGAATCTTGAAACGAATGAACTTATAGTAACTCAGGGAGATAATTCAGTACTTTATTCCAGGGGACTTGTTGCCTCTGACTTTAATTTTATAAATCCTGATAAAGTTGAATTTCCGTTGGAATGTACGGTGAAATTCAGATACAGGCAGGCAGACAGCAAGGCAGTAATAAATAAGTTAAATGATAACGAATATGAAGTAACTTTTGACGAACCTCAAAAAGCAGTGACACTGGGGCAGATAGTTGTAGCATATAGTGGAGAGGAATGTCTTGGTGGAGGAGTTATAGACAAGATAGTGAAATAGAATAATAAAAAGGATTGCCTTAATTAGAATGTATAGTTTCTAACTGTGGCAATCCTGTTTTTTATATTACTGTCATTTTTCTTTATTGCTGCTGTATTTTTGGAGCTTCTCCTAAAGTAACTGCGATATCTTCTGTCTGAGAGTTCCTTATTACTTTGAGTGTAATCTGCTGTCCGGCTCTTTTAGCAGCGAGTTCCCCTATAAATGCACCTGCAGAATTAACAGCTTTACCGTTCACTGCTACTATGACATCGTTTGCACGTAAACCGGCAGCTTCAGCAGGACCTCCGTCAACAACTTTAGCAATGAGAACACCATTTGTTGATTTTATATTCAGAGCCTGTATTTTCTGTGAGTCAAGATTATCAAGATAGACTCCTATATAAGGTTTTTCAAATTTTCCTGTAGCGATAATGGAGTCCTTTACAGCAAGAGCCAGATTAGAAGGAATAGCAAAACCTAGTCCTACACTTCCGCCTGATGTAGATAAGATTGCAGTATTTACACCGATTACCTTACCATTAATGTCTATTAAGGGACCTCCACTGTTTCCCTGATTGATGGCAGCATCTGTCTGAATAAAGTTTTCTATTTCTTCGATACCTAGGGAGCTTCTTCCTGCAGCACTTACTATACCGACTGTCATGGAATCGTTCAGTCCCATAGGATTACCAAAGGCTATAGACCACTGTCCTATTTCTACAGAATCGGAGTCAGTAAATTCAAGAGGCTTAAATTTTTCGGCAGATTCTATTTTCAGTACAGCGATATCTACTTCAGGCGAAGTACCTACAAGCTTTGTCTTATATTCCCGGCCGTCTGAAAATTTGACGAAAATTTCATCAGCATTGCTTACAACATGATTGTTGGTAACAATATACCCGTCTTCAGATACAACAAATCCGGAACCTAACGAACCGGACTCACGTTTCTCCTGCCCCCCAGAACGTCCAAATAAAAGCTCTTCTAATGGATTGTATGTATCTACTACGACAGTCTTTTTTGTTCTTATGTTCACTATAGAATCTTTAGTATTTTTGTACACCTGAACAAATGCATCCTGAGTTTCAACTGCATTTTTAGTATGTTTTTTCAATTCTTCAGGTGAAACTTTCTGAGACTGTGTTATTTCTACAGATTTCCCCTTATCTTTATCTGTATTATCTGTCTCAAAAGGATTTGAACAGCTCATAACTAAAAGAATCAATGACAATAATAAAGTGATTTTCCTGTTTTTTCTCATAAGTTAATTCTCCTTCAATATTATATTATTTTTGGGTATTTGTAAAAACCTCTGAATTTTATTTCTGAATCTTATTAATATAGTATTTTTAAACTTTGATCTTTTGTTTTTCCACTTTGTTTTACAAATACCTCTATCATATTTATACTTAGAATTTTAAGTATACAGGTAGTTTAAGAAATAAAAATTAAATATGGTTATGAATTGACTTTGTATTGTCTTTAAACAAAAAAATGTCAAAATAATTTGAATATTTGTATTATCTTATGGTATAATTAGAAAATCTATAAGCAAGGAGCGTTTTATGATAAAGTTGATTTTATTGGATGTTGATGGGACATTGACTGACGGTGGAATATACAGGGGGAATAATAGGGAAGAAATGAAAAAATTCAATGTTAAAGATGGGTATGCCATAGTTAATTCCCAGAAAATAGGAATAAGTTTTGGGATAATAACAGGGAAAAAATCAGAACTTGTAAAAATAAGGGCAGATGAATTAAACATAAAATACCTATACCAGGATATATCAGAAAAATTAGTCATATTGGAAGAGTTAATGAAAAAAACTGGTTACAGAAAAGAAGAAATAGCTTATATGGGTGATGACCTGAATGATATGAAAATAATGGAAAATGTCGGAATATCAGGAGCACCTGCAGATGGAGCGGCAGAAATCCTTAGAATTGCAGATTTTGTTTCAAGTAGGAACGGAGGAGACGGAGCAGTCAGGGAATTTATTGAGTATATATTGAAAAAAGAAGATAAATGGGAAAAATTTTTGGAAAATGTAAAATAAAGGTTCAATAATTATTAGGAGGAGTAATGGCGATAAAGTATTTAGATGCTAAAAGACTGAGAGTATTATTCAGTGGTGGAGGTAAATGGGTTATAAGACATGAGGATATGTTGAATGAATTAAATGTTTATCCTGTACCGGATGGAGATACAGGAAGTAATATGGCAATGACATTGAATTCGATGATTACTGATATAGAAGGAAAGACAAATGAAAAAAGTACAATGAAGGAGTTTATCGAAACAGTAGAAGAAGCTGTATTAATGGGTGCAAGAGGAAACTCTGGGACAATAGTGTCTCAAGTTATAACAGGCTTCCTTAAAGGAATAGGAGAAAAAGTCAGACTTCTCCCTATAGATGTAGCAGAGGCACTTGTAAGTGCCAAAGAAACTGCATATAAAGCTGTAAGTGAACCAGTTGAAGGGACAATGCTTACTGTTATAAGAAGGATAGCTGAAAAAGCTGAAGAAATTGCCTTCAGGATAGACGATCTCGTAATATTCCTGAAGGAACTGACAGATGCAGCAGATAAAGCTGTAGAGGAGACACCTGAGCTATTGCCTAAATTGAAAGAGGCAGGAGTTGTAGATGCAGGAGGGAAAGGACTCTTCTTTTTATTTGAAGGATTCTATAAAGTCGCAACTGAACTCAATCTGCTTGTGGAACTTCAGAAATCACAGGTAAAGGAGAATGAATTTGATAAGACAATAGCAAATATCGATCATGACCCAGAGAGCATACATTTTCAATATTGTACAGAATATATTATCCTTAATGGGGATTTTGATACAGAAGAATATAAGAGAAGAGTACTTGAACTGGGAGATTCAGCGGTATTTGCCCATACATCCAAGAAGTTTAAGACACATATTCACACGAATCATCCTGGGAAAGCGATGGAAATAGCTCTAGAGTACGGTCCATTGGAAAAGATGAAAATAGAAAATATGAAGCTGCAGCATGACAATCTTCAAATTTTTAGTGAAAAGGACGAAGCTAAACTATTTAAGAATAAGGAAGTTAATAAGACTTCTTCAGGATACATTATCCTTGCAGATTCAGAAAATTTGAAAGATGAATTCTTAAAGCAGGGGGCAGATATTGTTATTTTAGGAGGGCAGAGTAAAAATCCAAGTGTCCAGGAGATATTATCTGCTATAAATCAGGTGGATAAAAACATTATTTATATTTTCCCAAATAACAAGAATGTGATAACTACTGCAAAACTTGCAGCAGAAAAATCTGAAAAAAATATAGTTGTTTATGGGACTAAAACAATGATGGAAGGATATTACTGTCTGAAAAACAGGGATATGGATATAGAAGAACTGAAAAATACAGAAAAGAGAAACTATTCCATAGAAATAACAAAGGCAGTAAGGGATACAAAAGTAGAAGATATGGTCATTGAAAAAGATAACTATATAGGTCTGGTAAATGGTAAGATAAAATACACTGCTCCTTCACTAAAGGATCTGACAGATAAGATACTTGAAGACCTGATATCAGGAAATACAATCAATGTTACCGTTTCTGAAGGTAAAAATAAGGATGAGGAAAGTAAAAGGATAATTTTAGAAAGACTCAAAAATATAAAGACAGTTTATATGAATGGTGGGCAAGAAAACTATGACTATTATATGTATATTGAAAATAAGGATCCTAATATGCCTGAAATAGCAATACTTACGGATTCAGTATCAGATCTGACAAATGAAGATATAATAGGATTGCCAATAAGAATAGTCCCGCTAAAGATAGACATAGATGGAGAAATATATAAAGATGGAATTGAAATGTCAAAGGATGAGTTCTGGCATAAAATAACAAGTGAAGATGGAGAAAATATGTCAATAAAGACATCACAACCATCTCCACAGGATTTTCTGAATGCCTATAATAAACTTTTTGAAAAGGGATATAAGAAAATAATTTCCATACATCCTTCTTCTAAACTAAGTGGTACAGTTCAGGCAGCGAGGGTAGGAAGGTCACTTACGAACAGGGAAGATGACATTGAACTGGTTGATAGTATGGGAGCTTCCCTGCTACAGGGGATTCTTGTGTTAGAAGCAGGAAAGAAGGCGGCAAGGAAAGAAAGCTTTGGAGAGATTATAAACTGGATTAATTCTTATAAAAACAAAGGTAAACTGTTAATAATAGTTCCTGACCTTAAGTATCTTGAAAGAGGAGGAAGAATAGGGAAAGCAAGTTCCGTAATTGCTGGAGCATTGCAGCTTAAACCGATTCTTACAGTCAGTCAGGGAGAAGTAACGGTTGAGAAGAAAGTTCTTGGAGAAAGGAATGCACAGAAATATATTGAAAAATATGTAAAAGATGAAAGCAGAAGGCAGAGCCTAGTGGTATGTACTGCATGGGGTGGAGGACCTGATGAACTGGAAAACATAGCTAAAATCCATTCTGAAATAGGAGAAAGCCCAAAAATTAATTTTTCAATATTGAACAGGCAGATTGGAGCTGTTATAGGAGCACATGCGGGACCAGTTTACGGAGTATTTATTTTTCCGAGGTTAAGTTAGTTAAATTTAATATTTAGAAGAAATATAAGTGAGGAAACAGTTTTGAAATTTATACATTTTGATGAAATGAAGTCAACGAATGAATATCTAAGAAAAAAGCTAAGAGTACCAGAATTTGAAGTTGTAATCGCAAAGAAAAAAATAACTGATTCAGAAGAGAAAGAAGGTATGCGGATATCCCATGAAGGAGCCGCTCTTTTTTCCTTTGCTGTTGAGAATAGAAATGAACTGGAAGAAAAAATTACTATCTTCAGCAGCTATATAGTATTTGAAATATTGAAAAATTATATTGAAGATAGTAATCGGAATAAATTACAGATAAAATGGCCGGGAGCTTTGTATTACGAAAATAAGGAAATCTGTAAAATATTGTGTGAAAAAATAAGGGAAAGAATAATAGTAGGGATAGAGATAAATGTGAACATTGATATGGATAGTGCTAATCCTGATAATCTTCATCCTGAAAGGAAAATGTGTATATCCCTTATGGAGATAAATGGAAAAAAGAACGATATAGAACAAATAATAGAAGAAATTATGAACTTATATGGGAAAAAATTTAAAAACCTGAATAAACAGTGGGAAGAAACTCTATCAATAATAAACGACAATAATTATTTAAGAGATAGAAAAATTAAAAATTTCGATTATTGGAAAAGGAGATAAAGAAGAACTGAAATTTTCTACGCTAAAATATAAAATAGTCCAGTAGGATACAAATTTTATTTCCAACCAATTTTTAAAGAAAAAGTTAAACTCAAATAGACAATAAAGTTTTTTTGATACATTTAAAATCAATAATTACAAAGTATACAAAGAAATAATAAAGTTTTTTAACAAAAAAAGAAAAAAAGGGTATTGACAAAGGTTGGAGTATTTGATAGAATGTATTCTGTCAATCGGGAAGGTTGGCGAGGACAATGGGAACAGGACAGGAAAAGGAAGACGACCTGGAAAAGGGAAGAGCACAAGATGAATGAAAAGAAG
>JBHACQ010000163.1:0-6812 GCA_041854625.1 Leptotrichia sp.
CCTATTACTCCTGCATCTGTTGAAATAATTTTATTAAAATCTCCCCAACTGTTTGGATTGCTGTTAAATCCAAAATTTGTTATCACAACACCTCCTTCTCTTGTAACTTCATCTCTTATTAAAACATCTCTATTTAAATTACCAAATTGATTATTAACTTTTAATGCTCCGTTTCCTATAGTTGCTCTTGTAATTTTTTCTTTTTCGCTTCCAGAAATTCCAAATTGATAATTTTCATCAATTCGATTAGCAACTTCCTTTACATCACTTAATCTGTCTTTGGCTCTATTTAATACAAGTTCTGTATGATCATTTTTACTTCTTTCAGATATTCCTATACTTCCGTTATAACTTGCATAGTTGTTATAGTTGTGCAGATCTCTTGTTTCAAGACTTCCTGTTGAGAATACTAGATTTCCACCATCCTTTCCTTCTTTTGTTATATTCGCTATTATTCCGCCTATGAGAGTCGTCTTTTCACTTACATTCCCTCTTACGCTTTCACTTCCAATTATTCCGCTTTGTCCATTTACCCAAAGT
Organism: Leptotrichia sp.; assembly: GCA_041854625.1. Classification (GTDB taxonomy): domain Bacteria; phylum Fusobacteriota; class Fusobacteriia; order Fusobacteriales; family Leptotrichiaceae; genus Leptotrichia_A. The sequence goes on from JBHACQ010000163.1 coordinate 541, forward strand.
TTGTCGCCTTTTACATAATTTCCGCCTATTGCTCCGTTAAGCCGAGTATCAGGAGAAACTGTAACATTTTTTCCTGTTATTTCTGCACTTGTCCCATGAGCTACTCCAAGATTTGCATTTACTCCAACTTGACTAATTTTTTCCTTATCCTGAAGGCTTTCAATTACAAGGTTTTTTAAGTCTATTACCGTATGCTTGCCTTCTAGAAGACCTCCTCTTATTACCATATTGTCACCTTTTATTGTCAATGTATTTCCTGCCTGAACACTAGAATTAATGTAAGAAGTTCCTTCCGCTGTTCCATTTCCGTAACTTAATCCTATTGTTTCGTTTTCTGAACCTATTCTACTAATTCCAAGATTGATTCCTCTACTTTTATTGTTTACCAAATAAGTATTTTCAGAAGCTATCACATTAATGTCCTTTGCATCAAGGTATACGTCATTTTCACCACGTACAAAGCCTCCATTTATATCTATACCCTGCCCTTTAAGTATTACATCTTTGCCTGAACGGACATTTGTTGTTATATTCTGTATATATCTGCTGCTTTCCTTTGCAGTATTAAAACTTGCTTCAAATCCACCTGTTGCAGTTACTCCGCCTGATGAAGGACCTTTGAATATTGTATTTACCATATTGACTGCATTTTCTTTACCTTCCAGACTTTCCATAAGACTTTTTCCACGCACAAGATCTTTGACTACTGAACCCGCTCTGATTAAATCCTCAGGATCTCTAAGCACATCCCACGTAGTTTTAAAGTAATCCCTGTAAGATTTTAACGTATCTTTTATTCCACTAGCATCTATTCCAACACCAAGTGCAACTCTAGCATTCATGCTTTCAGCATTTGTAAGAATTTCACTTTGAGAATCCCTTATATAAACTTTACCATTAGGAGTGTAAGTTATAACATCATCCATTGCTCCAAAATCACCTTGCAATATCACATCTCCATTCGCAGCATAAAAGTTCATTTTACCGTCTGTTACCATTACATTACGCTCAGGTGTTTTTATTATCGCATTGTTTCTATTACTTGAATATACAGCTTCTATCCCTGCAGCTGCCGACAAGTTTTCAAAACTTCCATTTGCAAAAAATCCCGCTCTTGACGTCTGACTTGTGCTGTTTGTGATTTTTACATTCTGAGCATCTATCATTGAAGCTCCGTTTTGAGTTATCACATTTATCCCTGGTGTTCCCGCTCCAAATTTTGTTCCAATAGAAACTACCGTATCTCCAACTAATGTTACTCCATCTTTTGTAGAATTTATTTTACTTCCTATATTTGTCATAGCCTGTTCTCTTTGCGTATTGATTTTTTTCTCTATTCCTACAAAAGCACTTCCGCCTCCTACTCTTGCTGTAAATCCACTTTTTTCATGTTCCTCATAGTGGCTGCTGTTTTCTGTTCCCGGAAGAAGTTCTGTTCCCATTTTCCCCTTCAGGAGTACTTTTCCGCTGCTCTGTATGTCTACTCCTTCTACTCTAAGTTTTCCATCCGCTTCAAACGTTATTCCAGCATCTCCGTACAGCTGGCTGTGAACATATCTCTCACGGTAATCGTTTACATAGTCCCTTGACTTGCTGTAAGTGAACCCTGCCCAGCTTTTTCTTGTTTTTGATGAATACTCGCTGTTTAATTTATCTTTTGTTCCCTGCTCGTAGATGTTTCCGTCTGAATATCCAAGAACCGCTCCGCCTGCATTAAAGTTTACACCTTGTGCAAATATTCCCTTGTTGTCTGCAGGTGCTCCTATTCCATGATAGTTCATAAGGATATTCCCGTCAGTCGTCAAGTCAACATTGTTTGCATACTCGTTGTTCTCAGTCCATGTTTCTGTTGTTGTTTTCTTTCCGCCGTGCCATTTTTTACTAGAATGCGTTTCTGTTCTTGTCTTGTACTCATCGTTTACAGTACTAAGCATCAGAAGATAGTTTTTGGCATTTAATACAATGTCTCCGCCTTTTGCTCGTATATCGCTGCTTTCCAGAACTATATCCTTTCCAGAATTTATTACGGTGCTGCCTCCCATTCCGATTATCCCTGATGTCGTATCAGTCCTGTCAACTATATCCCATTTCGTGCTTACCTGCACCTCTTCAAGTTTTGTCCGCAATGCTGATGACTTGTTTCCTCTTCCAAATTTTGTCCCGTTTTGTGAAGAGCTATCTCCTGTATTTTCTGCATTCTTAAGTCTTTCCTGCTCAGCTAACTTCTGTCTGTACTCCTCTTCACTTATTACTCTTGTTTTTCCAAAAGCCTTACCACCTGCAGTTTCCCTGTACTCTGTTCTTGTTTGGATTACATCTTTCTGACGGTTTCTTAAAGATACAGTTCTATCTTCAAAGGTTCCATCCCCTGTCTCAAGATACGTACCTTCAAGCCCCCTTATATTCCCCGCAATATTTTCTATTCCATGTTCACCCTTCACATAAACAGTTCCGCTACTGCTTTCTACTTTCCCAATATTTCGTATTGCTTCCGCTACGATTTCTTCCCTTCTCACATTTCCTGTGCCGAATCCGCCTCCTTTTCTAATCCTGATGTATGAGTTTTCGGAGGTTATCGTAGTTTCGTTTATTATTTTTCCATTGCTTGAAACCGTTTGGGTTCTTTCTCTTCCCTGTATTTCTCCACCGATATTGTGAACTCCGCCTTTTCCTTCGACAAATACTTTATCTCCGTTTATTCTTGCAATATTTTCTCCAATGCTTGCGTTTTCAACCTTGTCTTCGGTTTCAATGTATGTAGTTCCTGTTTCTCCAATTTTACCTGTATTGACAAGTTTTCCTGATATTACTGTTGTAGAATCTGTTCCTGATATTAATGCAGGATTTTCTGCAACCACGCTTCTGTTATCTACAAATGTTCCATCTTCTCTCCGGTAAGTTCCTTGTGTATATTCTTCCACTCCGTTTACAGTTTTTCCTGCTACTTCCAGATATACATCCTTCCCTTTTATTTCTCCTCCTGAAGTTATTTTGTAAATACCATTATCCTGTGCTTCAAGTCTACTTCTGTTATACAGGTTGTCCGCTTTTATGTAAACTGTATTATCCGATAGCAGCTGGCTATCATTGTTAATATTTTTAGCCTCAATGTAAAGATGTTCCGCACCTTTTACAGTATGGCTGTTGTTAAAATCAGCCTGTGTACTCAGTTGCAAAATTCTTGCGGTTACATCGTTATTTAGCAGTATGCCCTGTTTTCCTTCCAGGCTGAGGGCAGAATTTCTGTTAATTGCCTCATTTACTGTGATTTTATCTGCATTTATCGCTGTAAGGATATCCCCTTCAATCAGGCCTTCATAAACATATTCATTTGGTGTATTTACTTCAACCACTCCAGTGGACAGCACTTTCCCTTCCTTATTTAAAATGCTTCCCACATTTAATTCTGCTTTTGTATAGCCTTTTATTAATCCTCTTACATTCTGTACATTCTCAGAATTTAATATTACATCAGATCCGGAAGAGATTATTTCCCCTTGCGTATTGTTTATTTTCCCGTCAATGCTTACTCTGTCAAATCCTGTAATCTTTCCATTCTGATTTTCAACATTCAGAGATTTAATGTCTATCACAGAGCCACTTTCCAAGGTCCCTGCGGTATTGTCTATATTTTTCCCGTTTATCTTAAGACCGCTAATTCCCTGAATTATTCCACTGCTGTTTGAATTAAGGTTTCCGTTAATTTCAATTTTATCTGAACTGATAGTCCCTCCAGAATTATACAGATCTCCCGAAATTCCTATCTTTTCATTGCTTAATATACTTCCTTCGCTGTTTATTAATGATTTTGCATTTATTCCTATTTCTTTGCTGCTTTCAAGCAGTCCTTTCGTGTTGTCAAATGCAACTGAATTTACAATAATCTTCCCGCTTGAAGCAATAGTTCCTCCAGTATTGTCTGCTTTCTGTGAATTAATTTCAAGTTTTCTTGTCAGTATTTTACCTCTGATATTTTCAATCTTATCCGAATTTAACGTTGTCTTTCCACCATTTTCAAGCGTTCCGTCCGTATTATCAAATTCTTTTCCACTTACTGATATATTTTCGGCAGTCTGAACCGTTCCGTTTCTGTTTGATGTTTTTTCAGAATTAAGTTTCACTTCGCCGTCAGAAATAACCATTCCTTTTTCATTATCAAAGTTTTTTCCAGTAATTTCAGCAGACCCAGCATTTCTGATTATTCCTGCAAAGTTATCTATTTTCTCTCCTGCCAGCCTTACATCACCATTTATGTAAATTTCTCCGTCCCTGTTGCTTATATCAGAAACTATGCTTAAGGCCTTGTCAGTTATTATTACTCCGCTATCATTTATCAGATTTTTGGCTTTAATGTCTTTTAAAGATCCCTGTATCGTACCTTTTCTATTGTTAATCTCTGTTCCGTTCAGTTCAACTTCACGACCTTTTACAGTTCCTTCCTCATTGTTAATCAAATTGCCATTCAATACTGCTTTTTCAATTCCGCTTATTATTCCTGAACTGTTTGAGACCGCACCATCTACCGTAACCTCTTTCCCTTTTATCACACCTTTCCTGTTATCCAGATCACCTGCTATTCTTACTCCAAACTCATTCGTGTTCCCTACTGTTTCACTTTGAGTGTTCTCAAGGCTTTCATTTTTTATATCCTCTTTTGTAAGCCCATCCGCAAGAATATATCCGCCTCTATTTACTGTATTTTGCACATTCAAGTCAATCTTTCCGCTGCTTTGAACTGTTCCGTTCTCATTATCAAAAGTTTGACCATTTACGGTAACTTTGTCTGTGGCTTTTATTTCTCCCCTGTTTTTAAGATTCCCGTCAATATTTACTTTACCGTTCGCCTCAATCTTTCCATATATGTCAACTTCATCAGACTGTGCTTCAAATGCCTCTTCCCCAAGTGATTTTTTAAGATATCCCGTAATTACTTCGGCATCAACATCAACTTCCGTCTTCTTGGCCTTTACTACTACCTTCTCACCAGCCGTTACCTGTTTTCTTATTCTCACTTTCTTAGGTGTCTTGTACACTACTCTTTTTGTAGAATGAACTTTCTGAGTTGTTATGTCCCCGCTTGCAGTAATAGTCACATCATCTATACTTACAAGATCCCCTTTTGTATTCACTCCTGCACCTCTGTCATTTGAGATGATGTCTATCTTTCCGGCATACATGCTTCCGGCACTCTTTCCGTCCACAGCTATCCCGCTGTACGTTTCACCTTTGCTTTTTACTTCCTTTGTCTTGTACTCATATGTCTGTCCACCTGCTGATATTCTTATCTTAGTGTTAGCTGATCCTTTTATTATCCCATCTATGTCAACTGTCTTTGCCACAAGTTCAAGATCGCTTAAGGAAAGTGCATCAGTACCCTTTTCTCCTATCCTCACATTTCCTTTTTCAACATCAATTGACTTTAATTCTCCATCAGCGATGTTCACTTTACCTGATGTAAGCGTTACCCTGTCCGTGTTAAGAAAGCCTCCGCCATTTACAGTTATCCCATTTCTATTGGCCATAACAATGTCTGCTCTATCCCCTGCAACTTCCACATAGCCATTAATATTTGTCCTGTTCTTTCCTGTAATCTCAGTTACAATTAGATTAGCAGAGCCGCTTTTATCAAGATTCCTGTTTCTTGCGACAAGCCCAGCTATCTGCGTATCCACAACGACATGGGGGTTGTTGTTAAGTATCAGCCCCTGCTCACTTACCTGAAGCTCAAGGAGCGAGTTGTAACTAAGCCCTTTAGCATTTGGCGTAGCAATGTCCAGCTGCTCTATGCCCGATGCAGTACGTGTAGCTCTTGCATTACCAATGCTCACCGGATCAGGAACCACTTCAGCGAAGATATTTACGTTAAAGGAGATTAGAAGCACAAAGGCTACTAATTTTTTAACTAAGTTTTCACTGAAATATTCCCTTAGAGTTTTTTTGTCCATAACTTTTTCCTCCAGACTATATATTAATTTATTTCGACCGCGGTCGAAACGCAAACAATTTTCAATATTTTATGGTAAAACAGCCTTAAATTAAAAAAGCTGCTTTGCTATGAAATACTGAAATATTTAGGGAAAACCCAAATTTCTTATATGGTTAGGACGTGTTTGAAAACTATCAAAATGATGAAATTTTAACAAATTTTTTCAAAATTAAAATTAGTAAATATTGAGTTTATCGTAATTTTTTTTATTTAGAAAACTAAAAAAAATATTAAAAATAGTATATATTTTGAGTTTTCAGACACACTCTATTTAAATAGGAAATAA
>JBHACQ010000164.1:0-10984 GCA_041854625.1 Leptotrichia sp.
AGATTATCTTTATTTTTTTTATTAAATTTATACAGCTCTTATGTTTTTTTTCCCTCTATAACCTTTGATTTTCAAAATATATTTTAAAATACTAATGTCTTTCATAGATTCCCATATGACTCCGTTATAATAATAAAAACTGTAGTAAATCATCTGATTTCCGAATTTTTCTTATTCTAGAATCCCTCTGACTTTACTACAGTTTCTTCTAAATATTGTATTACTCCGACACGATTTTCACATATCCTTCCATGAAATATATTTCTTCTCAAGAAAGGCAGCTGTTTCTGAATAATATGTAATTTACATAAATGCAAGCTTTATAATAAATAAAACTGCTAAAACTATCATTACAGGAGAAACTTCCCTTTTCTCTTCCTTTGATGCAAATATATTATAACAGAGATTAATAATTACATAAGAAAGTATTCCCAGCGTAAGTCCGTCTCCTATGCTGTATGTAAGTGCCATCCCTGTTATTGTTATAAATGCAGGAAGTCCTTCTGTTATATTTTCAAGGGATATTTCCTTTACCGAACTTAGCATTAAATATCCTACATAAATTAATGCAGGGGCAGTTGCACAGGCAGGTATAGATATAAAGACAGGTGAAAAAAACATAGCTGCCAGAAAAAGAACTCCAGTAGTTATTGCTGTCCATCCTGTCCTTCCGCCTTCAAGGACTCCTGTGGAGCTCTCTACATATGTTGTTACTGTAGAAACTCCTAATACTGCACCCAAAGTTGTTCCTAGAGCGTCTGCAAGTAAAGCCCTTCCTACATTAGGAACTTTTCCTTCTGAATCAAGCATATCCGCTTTTGAACATACTCCTATTAACGTCCCTACAGTATCAAAAAAATCTACAAACAGGAATGTACACATTATTATAAAGAAGTTTCCCAACATTTTCTTGTCAGATAAGAAGGAGAAATCAAGCTTTCCTGCAATCGGTGCAATTGATTCAAATTTAAATATTCCATTAGGAACATATATCTGTAGGGCAGCAGCAGCTTCCGGATTAAATATTGCATAGCTCCATGCCATTATTGAACTTACTACTATTCCCCAGAGTATCGCTCCCCTCACTTTCTTCTTATCCAGTATGGCTATGACAAAAAGTCCCACTGCTGATATAATAACTGCAGGAGTAAAATGGCCCATACTTACTTTTGTAGCTTCATTCGAGACTACAAGTCCGCTTCCTGAAAATCCTACAAATGCTATGAACACTCCTATTCCTCCTGTAACTGCGTGTTTAAGGTTCATAGGTATTGAGTTTACCACTGCCTCTCTTACTTTAAACAATGTCAGTAAAATAAAGATGACACCTTCTACAAATACTGCTGTAAGGGCTATTTCCCAGCTTATTCCTCCTTTAAGGACAACTGTAAAAGCAAAAAAAGCATTCAATCCCATACCTGATGCCAATGCAAAAGGCAAGTCTGCAATAAATCCCATAAAAAAACATCCTGCAGCAGCCGCGAGACATGTTGCTGTCACTAATGCTCCTGCATCCATTCCTGTCTGTGAAAGAATATTGGGATTTACTGCTATTATATAAGCCATCGTCAGAAAAGTAGTCACTCCTGCCAGTATTTCTCTTTTCATGTTTACATTCTTTTCAGCCAATAAAGGAAACAGTTTCTGAATTCCAGTTAATTTTTTAACATCCACATTCATGTTAAAGCCTCCCTCCAAATTTTTTATTTCATAAATAACAAAGTATTTCCTGAAGTCTCCTGTATGTTTTCTTTTTTTACTGTATTATTGCCCCAGTTCTTTTCATTAAATATCATTAACAAATGTCATTAATACCTTTTCAATTTTCTTATCCTTAACTCTCTGTGGTTTAAAGGAAATCCCTTCAATCATTATAGGTGCTATATCTTCATCATCTTCAGGAATATAGTCCATATTTTCTATAAGAAGTCCACTTAAAGTATCATAATGCTTTGATTCAAGTTCTATATGGAAATAGTCATTTATATCATTTAATGACAGTTCCCCGCTTACCAGGTATTTATTGGAAGAAAGTTTCTTTATAGAAGAGTCTTCCGTATCAAATTCATCTGATATGTTGCCCATTACTTCTTCAATCAGATCCTCCAATGTTACAATACCTGAAAAACCACCATATTCATCAATCAACATTGCAATATGTTTTTTTTCAGACTGCATCTCTTTAAACAGTTCATTTACGTTTTTAGTTTCAGGTACAAAATATGGCTCCTGTAAAATATCTGATAAATTAATATTTGAAAATCCTTTTCTATAGGCTTCCATCATTAAATCCTTTGTCAGAAGAATTCCTATTATATTATCTGCCTCTTCTTCATACACAGGAATTCTTGAATATATTCCTACTTCCTTCTTTTCAAACAGCTCTTCAATAGATATGCTCTTTTCTATGAGGAAAGCCTTTGTCCTCGGTATCATTATTTCCCTTGCAACCTTCTCATCAAACTCTATGATATTCTCTATCATTTCCTTTTCAACTTCATTAATGATTCCATGTTCTCTTCCGACTTCCACCAATGACCTCAGCTCTTCCTTGGATACTTTTTCCTCTATATTCTCTTCCTTCATTTTTAATACTGTCAATATGAGGTTCGTTGACAATGTAAGAAACTTTACAAAAGGGGAGAATATTTTTGAAATCATGACAATTGTCCCTACAGATGAAAGTGCTATCTTCTCAGATGATCTTAAAGCCATCCTTTTTGGAATCAGTTCTCCGAAAACCAGTGTCACGTATGACAATATAAATGTTATCAGTATCATTGACAGCTGATTACTGTAAGGAATTTTCAGATTGCCTAGATAATATGACAGATACTGGGAAAGTCCTGTAGCTGCCGATGCAGATGCAAAAAAACCAGCCAGTGTTATCCCCACCTGAATGGTTGAAAGAAACTTGCTCGGTTCCTTTAAAAGGTTATCAAGCTGAACCGCTCTCCTGTCTCCGTCTTCCACCAGTATCTTTAACTTATTCTTATTTATTGAAACTATTGCCATCTCTGCACTTGAAAAGAAAGCATTTATTCCCGTCAGAACTGCTATCACTAAAAACTGAAATAGCAGACTGCCTCCGGTTATTGTCTCCACTTAAAACATTCCTCCTAATTTTATAGATATCAGTTAATTCATAATAATAAAAATCTGATTTTTGATTATAGTTATTATTTAAAGCTTTCCTGAAATTACATCATTCCAAGATATGCTGCTCCTATTATACCGGCATCATTTCCTAATTCTGCAGGTAATATTTTCAGATTTTCCAGCGTTGAAGGCAGGGCATATTTCTTCAACTTTTCATTTACCCTGCTAAACAGTATGTCTCCTGCCAAGGAAACTCCTCCTCCTATTACTATTATTTCAGGATCCAGTACATTTAATAGGCTTCCTATTCCTAGAGCTATATATTCTGCTTCATAGTCAACAAGGCTTAAAGAGAACACGTCTCCTTCCTTTGCTGTATCAAATATATCCTTAGCTTCCACTTCACGTCCCTTTATTCTTTCATACAGAAGATTACTTTTATTTACAGAAAGCCTGCTATGAGCTTCCCTAATTAGACCAGTTGCCGAGGCATAGGCTTCCCAGCAGCCATCCTGCCCGCACCCACAAAGCTTTCCATCCTTCACTACCTTCAGATGTCCCACTTCTCCTCCTGCACCGTTTTTCCCACTTACAAGCTTACCGTCTGTAATTACACCTCCTCCGATTCCAGTACCGATTGCAAGACCTAGGACATTCTTATATCCCTGTGCTGCACCTTTCCACATTTCCCCCAGTGTAATAATATTTACATCGTTATCAACTTTTACTTTCTTATTAAGATGTTTTTCAAATTCTCCTGCAAGGTCAACCTCCCTTGGCCATGGGAAATTTGCCCAGAATTTTACTATCCTTTCATTTACAACAGGTCCTGGTACGCCTATTCCTACTGTCTTTACATTATCATAGCTTATATTACTCCCTTTTATCTGTTCTATCAATATATTTGACAGCCTTTCAACCGTCTTTTCAAATCCATCCATAGAATCTGTTTTTACTATTGTCGTAAAAATAATATTTCCACCTTCGTCAACAAGTCCTATTTTTGTATTTGTGCCGCCCAAATCAATTCCTACATAATAATTCATATTAAATTAGACCTCCAATTTTTATCTTTTTCTTTTCTTTAATAGTTTACCTCATTTATCAATTTTTTTCAATAATTACACTTTATCATTGTAACAATTTTTTATTTTTTTTGATTTTTTTTATAAAATTAGGTATAATTTATTTAAAATACTTACAAGGAGGTTAAAAAAATGGCAAATCTAAAAAAAGTTGTTACTATCGCAGGATCTGATACTAGTGGCGGAGCAGGAATACAGGCTGATTTAAAAACCTTTCAGGAAAGAGGAGTTTTTGGAATGAATGTCCTGACTGTCATCGTTTCCATGGATTCCAGCTGGAATCATAAAGTTTTCCCTATTGACCTGAACATTATAGAAGAACAGGCTAAAACAGTATTTAAGGAAATAGGGGTAGACGCTGTAAAAACAGGAATGTTACCTACTGTAGAAATTATTAAGTATGTAGGTTCCCTTTTAAAGGAAAATACATCACCTGTAACAGTAATTGATCCAGTAATGGTCTGTAAAGGTGTCGATGCCCTTTTCCCTGAAAACACTGTAGCTATGCAGGAGTTTCTGATGCCGTATGCTGACGTTGTTACCCCTAACTTATTTGAAGCGGCACAGCTGGCTAATATGTCTGTACTTGCTTCAATAGAGGATGTAAAGGAAGCCGCCAGAAAAATTTATGATCTGGGAGCAAAGAATGTCGTTATAAAAGGTGGAAAATCATTAAGTGAGAATTCTGCTATTGACATCCTCTACAGCGGAAAAGGATTTGAAATTTTTGAATCTGAAAAAATCGATACTCCAAATACACATGGAGCAGGATGCTCATTTGCTGCATCAATTACGGCTGAACTGGCCAAAGGAGCCTCAGTAAGTGAAGCTGTAGCAGTAACTAAAAAATGTATGACAGAAGCTTTAAGGGAATCATTCAGGCTGAATCAGCACGTAGGTCCCCTCTACCACAAAGCTTTTGCCTTAAAATAATATGGAATCATATTGACAGTTTATACTGTTATTAAAATATACGGAGGTTTTTTATGAGAAGTTTATCGGGAATTCAACCGAGCGGCATATTACATATAGGAAATTATTTTGGAGCAATAAAGCAGTTTGTCCAGTTACAGGATGAATATGAAGGTTTCTACTTTCTGGCAAATTACCATGCTCTTACTTCTTCTCCTAAAGGAGAAGATCTTAAACAGAATACAATAGGAGTTATTCTAGATTATCTGGCTCTCGGTCTTGATCCTGAAAAATCAACTCTTTTTATCCAGTCAGACGTACCTGAACATGCGGAACTGGCATGGATTCTGTCAAATGTAACTCCTATGGGTCTTCTTGAAAGGGCTCATTCATATAAGGATAAGACAGCAAAGGGTATCAAGCCTAATGTAGGATTATTTACATATCCTATACTGATGGCAGCTGATATACTTATGTATGATCCTGACATTGTTCCTGTAGGAAAAGATCAGAAGCAGCATGTGGAAATTACAAGGGATATTGCAATTAAATTTAATGAAACATATGAAAAGGAAATTTTTAAGCTTCCTCAGGATAAAATAGTGGAAAATGTTGCAGTAGTTCCTGGAACTGATGGTGATAAAATGAGTAAATCTTACGGAAATGTCATAAATATGTTCCTCCCTGAAAAAAAACTTAAAAAACAGATTATGAGTATCGTCACAGACTCAACACCTCTGGAAGAATCAAAGAATCCTGATAATAACATTACCAGGCTTTATTCACTTTTTGCTTCCGAATCTGAAGTGGAAGAACTGAAACAGAAGTTTATAGCCGGAAACTTTGGATATGGTCATGCCAAAAATGAATTGTTTAACAAATTTATGGACTATTTCTCTCCATTCAGAGAAAAAAGGGAGAAGCTTGCAAACAATATGGACTATGTTTATGAAATTTTACAGAAGGGAGCGGAAAAAGCCCGTTCAATTGCATCATTAAAGATGGATACTGTAAGAGATACAGTAGGTCTAACAAAGTCATTGAAAAGATAGTATTTTACTTGAACTGAATATAAGTAAATCCAGAAATATAAAAATAATGCAGAAAATATCGAAACCAGATTAGAACATAGTAAATGTCTATAAATGTCAGATACTATAGGAAAACTTGATATCATTTTTCCTGCATTATTTTTAATTTATTTTTCTATACTGTTACAGTATTTCTTGTAACTTCTTCCGTTCTTCACATAATGATCCGCATTATCCTTTATATGGAATATTTCTTCTTCTGTCAGCTTTCTTATTATTTTTGCCGGACTTCCTAAAATAAGGACTCCTTCCTCATAGGGTATTTTATGTGTGACAAGGGAATTTGCCCCTATTATGCTGTTAGGAGCTATCCTAGTTCCATTCAGTACTGTACTTCCCATACCTATAATTACATTATTTCCTATTTCACAGCTATGAAGGATTGCATTATGTCCGACTGTAACATTTTCTCCTATAATGCATGGTTGTCCAATATCTGTATGGATTGTTGAATTATCTTGTACGTTACTGTTTCTGCCTACTGAAATTTTTTCTATATCACCTCTTAAAACTGCTCCAAACCATATATTTACTCCATCTTTAAGTTCTACCTCTCCTATTACATCTGCACTTTCAGCAATAAAAGTATCTTCAGATATGACCGGATTCCTGTCCTTAAGCTTATAAATCATTTTTTTCACCTCTTAAAATATATTATTCATGTTCCTTTTTTTCAACTTTCTCATCCATGATTCTTTTATATATTTTATAAAATTTCTCATCGTCTCCATCCTGAAGCTTCTTTTCTATCAGGTCAGGTCTATTCAGTATTGTCTTTTCAATAGATTTTTCCTGCCTATAACTGTCTATTCTGGCATGATTTCCTGACCTCAGGACTTCAGGTACTGTATATCCGTCTATTTCTACAGGACGGGTATACTGAGGAAATCCTAGAAGCCCATTATAAAATGAATCTGTAACAAAAGACTCCTTCTTTATTACCCCTTCCTTTATCCTTGTTATGGAATCCATAAGAATTAACGCAGGTAAATCCCCACTACTCAATACATAATCTCCCACTGATATTTCTTCATCTGCAAACTTATCTATAACCCGCTGATCCAGACCTTCATATCTCCCTGAAATTATTACTATCTCTTCCTTTTGAGCCAGTTCTGAAACTTTCTGGTGATCCAGTCTCTTTCCCTGAGGTGACATAAATATTATATACGGTTTTCCTGAAGGATAGTTCTTTTTAAAATAATTCCAGTAGGCTTCAGGTTTCAATACCATCCCTGCTCCTCCCCCGAAGGGGATATCATCCATCTGGCTATGCTTATTTTCTGCATAATCCCTTATATTTACAATATCATAGCTTACTATCTCCGAAATAACAGCCCTCTGGATAATAGTCTGAGACAGGTACATATCAAAAAGCTCCGGAAATAAAGTCAAAACTGTAAATTTCATTATTCCCTCATTCCTTCAATTAATTCCGCTTCTATCCTGTTATTTTTAAAGTCTATCTTTTTTATAAATTCGTCAACAAGGGGAACCATAACTTCTTTCCCATTTAAAACATCTTCTATAATTAGTATATTATGTGCAGCTGTTTCCATAACGTCTATAATATTTCCTATTTTTTCTTCTCCTGAAAAAACTTCCACTCCAAGGAGGTCTTTAATATAAAATTCATTTTCATTTTTTTCAGGTAGCAGATCCCTTCTTATTTTCATTTGAAAACCATTTAATTCCTTTGCAGCCTCTATACCCCTTATTTCATCAAAATCTACAATAAATTTCTTTTCATTCAGCTTTTTTATATTCCTTATTGTAAGAAGCCTTCGCTTATCTTCCTTTTCAAGCAGGACTTTTTCCCCTATTATCAGATCAGTATCCTGAAAAATTGAATTCATTTTAACACTTCCCAATAAATGGTGAGTTCCTACTATTGTTCCTATATTTATTAAATTTTCCATTTATTCCTCTCTTTTTTCATTTTTATATTTATAATTACTTTCTTATTTTCTTGAAATTCCTGCTTCCTTCTGCCATTTCCTTTAATTCTTCAAGAGTCATTCCGTCAAAATTCGCTGCTGCTGCTGTTATGACTCCTTCAACAAGCGGTGCATCTGCTATTTCAATCTTAATTTTTCCTTTTAAGTTCTCAACTGCCTTCACTGCATTAAATACTGAACTCCCCATATCAACAAAAACTAGGACACCTTTCCCTCTATCAGCCTTCTCAACTGCCTTCATAACTGTTTCTACTGTTGTCCCGTATACTTCACTTTTAGGATTACCGCCGTTTTCAATATTAAATTCCTCCTGCTGTAAGACCTTTGCAAAATTTATGATTTCCTCTGCAAGTCTGTTACTATGACTTACTACTACCATTCCCACTAATTTATTTTCCATATATCTTATACTTTAAAAGTATATTTCAACCACCTTTCATTAATATTTATCATTCTTATCAGTTTTCCCCTAACAACCTGTCCAATATTATTGATACTGCACTTCTGACTGATAGGTGATTATATCTGGTATTTCCTCTTACAGGCTCCAGAATTTTATACGACATCCCCATTATTTCATCTGTAAGCCCCCATCCCGTACCAAAAAGTATTAAATAGGGATTGTCATCTTCCATTATCTCACTGCCTAAATCTTTATAGGAAACTGTATTGGGAAATGTCTTGGCTGATGTAGTTATAATCTTAGGGGTTTTCCCTTCTATTTCCCTTATCCTCTTTATACTGTCTTCTATAGAATCTGATAAGTCAGTATTCTCAAAGGCTTCCTTCCTATTCCTGTTAAATTCTATTCCATCTCCTTCAGTCCAGTATCCTATTATCCTGTTTGTCAGTTCCTGCTGAGCATCTACAGGAGTTATTATAAAATATTTTTTTATATCATAAGTTCTACATGTCCTTGAAATATCATGAATATCAAAATTTGTCACAGATGTTGCAACTATCTCGCTGTTTTTATTGTATACCGGATAATGTACCAGTCCAACATAAATGTTTTCTCTCATTACATCTACCTTTCTTCTTTTCTTTCTATATATATTTCTTCCTTCGAATTTATTTCCATACAGGCTAAAATTCCTTTCCAGCAGGATCCTGTATCTATACAGTGGACATTGTTTATGTAATGCCTTATTTTCCCGTCCTTAGAAGGAGTATGCCCAAAATAGATAGCTTTTCCTGTTCTGTTATTTGTCCAGAAGTCATTCCTTTCCCATATTACAAATCTATGCTCCTGTTCTTCCAGAGCTTTGTCAGCATCAAACGCTGCATGTACAAATATATTTTCTTCCCCCGAAATTATGAGTGGGAGTTTTTCCAGCCACTCTATAAACCACTTTTCGTTATATATTTCTATGTTTTCTTCCCATTCCTCATATGACATTCCCTCCTTCTTATCTGAATTCTCATAAAAGGAATACTGAGTAGCTTTACCTCCATTCTTATACCAATGACTATAATCTCTAGTCATTATTGCTTTATACAGCATATCTTCATGATTTCCCATAAGATGCTTTATACTGTATCCTTCTTTCTCCAGTTCAATGTATCTTCTGTAAAGATTATATGATTCAGTCCCCCTGTCACATGAATCTCCTAATATTATAAGTAAATCCTTCTTTGATAATCTGATTCTATTCCATAATTCCTGAAACATTGAATAATGTCCATGAATATCTGATGTTACAAATATTCTGTCATAATCCTTTTCTATTATTCTTTCTATATTCATTTCTATTTCCTCTGATATTTTAATTAGATTTTACCTTTTTTAAGGTATAATGTCAATCCTTTTCAGCTATTTCCCCATCAGAGATAATTTTATCCGTAACTTTTCAAAAATTTCTTTACTATCCTGTAAAATTTATATATAATATTAGTCAGAAGAGGTGATTATGTTGAAATTATCAATAAAAGAATATATGAGAAAAAAAAATATTTCCAGACAGACTATATACAATCACATTGAAAGAGGATTACTTGAAACTATCAAAGAAGGAAATAAAACCTATATTGTAAAAGAAATTAAAAATCCCCCCAAATCTAATAAAATGTATTCAGACAGAAGCAGTTTCATGGAACTGCAACACTATTTTAAAGAAATACATGACTCATATGAAATTTTAAAGAACTTTGACTATAACTTTTTAAAATCCAGGCTTTCTTCCATAGAAAAAGCCCTAGTTGATTTTAAAATGGACGGAAATCGGACAAATGATACTCTAATGCAGAAAATACAATCTTTCATTAAAGAAACTGACAGTAAACTCAACAATATAGATTTAAAATTTACAGAACTTTCAGCAAAAATTGAAAAAATCTTTAATGAAGGTCATGATAATTTTTTAGAGAAATATAGCTCTATTTCTGAAAAATATTCTAATATAGACAGCAAAATTGAAAAATTATCTGAAAAACTGGATGAATTACTCAAAAAATCTGAAAACAATAAGAAATCACTAAACCCATTTAAAAAATAAATAGACTGATATTATAAGAAGAGGAAGTACCGGCTATCTGCCTATACTTCCTCATTATATATACCCATTCTGATAATTAAATTTCCAGCTTTACCCTCTCTATCTTAGCACCGACAGCATTAAGCTTCTGCTCCAGCTTATCATATCCACGGTCAACATGATAAATTCTGTTTAAAACTGTTTCCCCTTCAGCTACTAATCCTGCCAATACTAATGCTGCTCCAGCTCTTAAATCAGAGGCCATTACTTCCGCTCCTGTCAGCTCAGCTCCACCATTAATCATTGAAACACCATGTTTTATTGTAATATCAGCACCCATTCTTGCAAATTCAGGAACATGCATA
>JBHACQ010000165.1:0-29398 GCA_041854625.1 Leptotrichia sp.
ATAAACTCACTTTATTATGATTTTGTAGGTGCTTCCCCTGTGGCAGGATTTGCACAGTCATATTCAAAAGTGGCTCAGGGGGCATTATTCCAGGTAGGGAAATTAAGGCTTTCCTATCTTATAATATATGCAGTAATTGCAATAGTGTTTATGTGGACGTTATGGAATAAGACAGTTTTTGGGAAAAATCTGTTTGCCGTAGGTGGTAATCCTGAAGCTGCTAGAGTATCAGGAGTTAATGTGGCAAAAACTATACTTATTGTGTATGTCCTGTCAGGAGTAATGTATGCAATAGGAGGTTTTCTTGAAGCTGCACGTATAGGATCGGCGACAAATAACCTTGGAAATATGTATGAGATGGATGCTATAGCTGCCTGTGTAGTAGGAGGAGTTTCCTTCAGTGGAGGAGTAGGTAAAATATCAGGGGTAGTTGCAGGGGTTATAATCTTTACTCTGATTAACTATGGACTTACCTATATAGGGGTAAATCCATACTGGCAGTATATAATAAAGGGGATTATAATTATAACAGCTGTTGCAATAGATGTTTTAAAATATAGGAAGAACAGCTAGAACAGATATCAGATGGCTTAAAATAAAGATGTTCACAGGAAATTATCATAAGATTTAATATAGAATAAAGACTCAAACTGAAAATAATAATAAGTTTGAGTTTTTATATATTTTTCTGAAAAGGATTTAAAAAAAACTAAAAATATGATAGAATGGAAGAAAATCAGTAAATAAATGAAATATTTCATTGAAAGGGCTGTGAAAGATGGAATTGAAAATACCACAACATGTTGCAGTAATAATGGATGGAAATGGGCGTTGGGCAAAGGAAAAGGGGAAGCTGAGGCTGGAAGGACATCGTGCGGGAGCAGAAAATATTGAAAAAATAATAAAAGAGTCAATAAAACTAGGGATAAAATATCTGACAGTCTACGCCTTTTCTACAGAAAACTGGAAAAGACCTGAAAAAGAAGTAAAGGGGCTGATGGATCTGTTTTCCAGATTTTTATTAAATAGGAAAAAGGATTTGAAGAAGCAGGGTGTAAGACTGCTTGTCACAGGTTCTGAGGAAGGGATATCTCCGTCATTACTGAAAAAAATAAGGGAAACGGAAGAATATCTTAAAAACGGAGATAATATAGTCTTTAATATAGCCTTTAACTATGGAGGAAGAAAAGAAATAATAGATGCAGTCAATAAAATACTTTCAGATGGAATCAGGGGAAAGGAGCCTGTTACAGAGGAAGAGTTCAGGAAATATATATACAGACCTGAAATACCTGATCCGGAACTGGTCATAAGGACAAGTGGAGAATTCAGGATAAGTAATTTCCTGTTATGGGAAATAGCTTATTCAGAATTTTATGTTACTGATATCTATTGGCCGGATTTTAATGAAAAAGAATATAATAAAGCAATCCTGTCTTTTAACGGAAGGGATAGGAGATATGGAGGACTAAATGTTGAGTAGATTGTTCATTATTTTACTGTTTGTACCGTTCCTGCTTTGGATATTTCTAAAAGGGGAAATAATGTTTCTGATATTTACAATGGTTATAGTTGGCATGTCCCTGTATGAATTTTATAAAATGCTGAAAGACAGGGGATTTGAAGTTGCCAGCAGAATAGGGATGGGACTTGGACTATTTCTACCTTTAGCAATATATTTTCAGGAAAATTCTAAAAATATATTTTCTTTTTTAAAACTGGATTTTTTTAAGCAGATTAATTTTGATATGGGGGGGTTTATAGTATTTGCACTGATGCTTCTCTCTATAAGGCAGATACTGAAAGTGAAGATAAAGGGAGCTATGGCTGAAATATCTTATACATTATTTGGAATAATTTATGTAGCCTACCTGTTTTCCTATATACTTCTCATAAAGTATGAATTTGTTAACGGGAATGTCCTGGTAGCCATGACATTTATATTGATATGGGCCTGTGATATTTCGGCATATCTGGTAGGAAAGGGGATAGGAGGGAAAATATTTAAGAGGAGGCTTGCTCCTGAAATCAGTCCGAATAAGTCTATAGAAGGAGCTATTGCAGGAATAATCGGAGTGTTTCTTGTGATACTTTTCTTTGATAAGATATACCTGTTCATAGCTAATTTTGTATGTGGAATTTCCATTGTTTCCAAAACATGCAGCCTAACTTATGCTAAAGTAGCACTGGGAGGGACAAATGCATTTATACTTGCCCTTGCCATAGGAGTGTTTGCTGAACTGGGGGATCTTGTAGAATCTAAGATAAAAAGGGAACTAGGAATAAAAGATTCGGGAAATCTCCTGCTGGGACATGGAGGGTTTCTGGACAGGTTTGACAGTGCCTTATTTGTATTGCCGATAGTATATTACTTTATGAAATATGTGGCACATATATAAAAAATAAAATTACAGATCAGGAGGATATTAATAAAATGACAGAACTGGAAATAAGACAGGAAGTAGAAAGACAATATGAAATATTAAGCCGTGGATGTGAAGAGATAATCAATGAAGGAGAATTCAGAAAAAAACTTGAAAAATCGATTTCTACATCTACTCCGCTAAGGATAAAGCTTGGGATAGACCCGTCAGGAACGGATCTTCATCTAGGGCATGCAGTACCTTTAAGGAAGCTGAAGCAGTTTCAGGATTTAGGACATCATGTGTTTTTCCTTATAGGAACTTTTACAGGAAGAATAGGAGATCCTACGGGAAAATCTGAAACAAGGAAGATGCTTACAGCGGAACAGGTTCAAGAAAATATAAGGACTTATCTGGATCAGGTATCCCTGATACTGGATTTAGACAAGATAAATGTAGTATATAATGCTGACTGGCTGGAAAAACTTACTTTGGAAGATGTATTGAAGCTTCTTTCTCAGTTTACTGTATCCCAGATGATTTCCAGAGAAGACTTTGCAAAGAGACTTTCTGAAAATAAGCCTGTCTCCCTTATAGAATTCATGTATCCGATTTTACAGGGGTATGATTCGGTTGAGCTGAAAGCTGATGTGGAACTGGGAGCAACTGAGCAGAAATTTAACCTTCTAAGGGGAAGGGATTTACAGAAGAATGCAGGACAGGAACAACAGATATGCATGATTATGCCAATTCTGGAAGGGCTTGACGGAGTTGAAAAAATGAGCAAGTCCCTGAATAACTATATAGGAGTAAAGGACAGTCCAAATGATATGTTTGGGAAAGTCATGTCTGTATCAGATGAGCTGATGTACAGGTATTATGAAGTAATAACGGAAGTTCCCCGTGAAGAAATACTGAAAATGAAAGAAGAAGTGAATAACGGGAATCTTCATCCGATGGAAGCTAAGAAGAGGCTTGGAACAGAAGTTGTAAAAATATATCATGGAGAGGAAGAATCAGTAAAGGCAAGGGAATGGTTTGAAAATGTATTCAGCAGAAAGAACCTTGATGTGGATCTTCCAGTTATAGAAGTGGAATACAGGGAAATGAGTATAATAGACCTTCTAGTAAAGGAAACAAAACTCATGAATACTACAAGTGATGCCAGAAGACTTATGGAACAAGGCGGATTTAAGATAAACGATGAAGCCATAAAGGATGTTAAAAAGATGGTTGTTCCTGAAAGCGGAATGATAATAAGGGCAGGAAAGAAAAAAATAATTAAAATAAAGTAGGAGATAATATAAAATGACAGTATTAAGAACCGGATATTTCTTTTTACTGTCATTTTCAGAAATGAGATAATATGGAAAATAAAACGCTTGATTCATATAAGGGAAATAATGAGAAGGAAGGAAGAGGAGTTTCCCACGGGAAAATCATACTGATGGGGGAACATTCAGTAGTCTACGGTTACCCTTCCATAGCGGTGCCTCTTCCGGACATACAGGCTGTATGTAGAGTAACCGGCTCTGAAGACAGCTTTGTCCATAGGAGTGAAGATCCCCTCTCTACAGCAGTATATTCCGCCTTGAAGTATATAGATAAGCTTAATTGGAAGATAAAATATGATGTGACATCAGATATTCCAGCCAGAAGGGGGATGGGATCTTCTGCTGCAGTAAGTATAGCGGCAGTGAGGGGTGTATTTGACTATTTTAATATACAGCTTCAGGAAGAAGTACTGGAAAGTCTTGTAAATGAAGCCGAAATAATAGCTCACGGTACTCCTAGCGGGCTGGATGCAAGAACTTGCCTGAGTGATAAGGCAGTAAAATTTATAAAGGGAAAGGGATTTGAAAATATAGACCTCAATCTTAAAGCGGAACTTATTATAGCAGACACAGGGATATACGGGAATACTGGAGAAGCGGTGGGGAAGATAAGGAATATGGGGAAAAAGGCTTCACCGATGCTTGCAAGGCTGGGGAAGCTGACTGAGGAAACAGAAGAATATATACGTAAGAAGGATATAATAAATATCGGAAGGAATATGGTAAAAGCAGATGAAGAACTGGGAAAGCTTGGAATAACAGTGAAGAAATCAGACTTACTTGTGAAGGCTGCATTAGATGAAGGGGCATACGGAGCAAAAATATCAGGTGGAGGGCTAGGAGGCTGTATAATCGCCTTAGTGGAAAAGGGTGAAATATCAGAAAAAATAAGGATGAAATTAATTAAAGAAGGAGCAGTGGAAGTATGGACAACAACTCTTTAAAGTCAGTAAAATCATATGCAAATATAGCAATTGTAAAATACTGGGGGAAAGAAAATGCGGAAGAGATGGTACCTTCCACAGGGAGTATCTCCCTGACTCTAGAAAGCCTGTATACAGAAACGGAAATCAGCTTTATAAGTGAAAAAGAGGCATTGGAGGTGACAGGAAAGCCAGGGGATCTGCTTTATATAAATAATGAGCTGCAGAATGAGGAACAGATAGAAAAGATAAGTAAGGTTGTTGACCTGTTCAGGAAGGACAGGAGCAGGGCTGTAAAAATAAGTACAAGGAATAACATGCCTACAGAAGCAGGACTTTCTTCCAGTTCAAGTGGACTTTCTGCAGCGATAATGGCGTGTAATGAGCTTTTTGGAACAAAAAAGAGCAGGAAGGAACTGGCTCAGATGTCGAAATTTGCTTCAGGATCTTCTTCAAGGAGCTTCTTTGGTCCGGTTGCAGCCTGGGATAAAAAGACAGGGGAAATTTATGAGGTGCAGACAGACTTAAAATTTGGGATGATTGTACTTGTATTAAATGAAGAGAAGAAAATCATTTCAAGCAGGAAAGGGATGGAACTATGTATGAAAACTTCTTCATTTTTTCCTGAATGGATAAAACAGTCGGAAAAGGATTACATAGATATGAAAAGATACCTGGAAGAAAATGATTTTTCTAAAATAGGAGCACTTACAGAAGAAAATGCTTTAAGAATGCATAAGACTACAGTTACTTCTAATCCTCCGTTTTCTTATCTGACAGATAAATCATGGGAAGCTATGGACTATGTGAGGAAATTGCGTCAGGAGGGTGAAAAGTGTTATTTTACAATGGATGCGGGCCCTAACGTAAAGGTTTTATGTTTAGAATCAGATATGGAAAGGCTACAAAAGATATTTTCTGAAAAATATAAGGTGATTGCTTCAAAGACTAAGGTGATAAATGATGACAGCTTTTCAGGATAGTGTAACAGTTTTTACTGGCGGGAAGCTTTATATTGCAGGAGAGTACTCAGTTCTCACTCCAGGACAGAGTGCAGTTATAAAGAATGTCGATATTTTCATGAAGGGAGAGATTACTTTTTCTGAGAGGTATGAACTCTATTCTGACATGTATGACTATTCTGTAGTACTTGAAAAAAAAGATGAGAATTATTCCCTTATACAGGAAACTATAGAAACTGTAAATGAATATCTGGAGTTGAAAGGGGTTGGAATAAAACCTTTCAGACTGAAAATAACAGGAAAGATGGAAAAGGAAGGGAAAAAGTATGGAATAGGCTCAAGTGGAAGTGTAACAGTACTTACAGTGAAAGCAATGGCAGAAATTTATAACTACAGTATTCCTGAAGAGGTAATATTCAAACTTTCCGCCTATGTCCTTATGAAAAGAGGAGATAATGGTTCTATGGGAGATATCGCATGTATTTCGTATAATAGCATGATTTTATACACTTCCTTTAACAGGGATGATATACGGGAAAAGATAGGGAAGGAAGACTTACTGGATATTATAGATTCTGACTGGGGGTATGCTATTGAAAAAATAGGATGTCCTGAAAATTATGAATTTCTGGCAGGATGGACTAAGAAGCCTTCCATTTCAAGGGACATGATAAATAAGGTAAAAAATTCCATAAATGAAGAATTCCTAATAGAATCAGAAAATATAGTACAGAATTTAAAAAAAGGAATTATATTAGGAGATACAAGTAAGATAAAGGAGTATATTAATAAAAATGGGGAACTTTTAAGGAGTCTGGATGAAGGTATATACAGCAGGGAAATGGAAATATTAACAAAAATTACAGAAAATCTTGATATACCAGGGAAAAGCAGTGGTGCAGGAGGAGGAGACTGTGGAATAGCAGTATGTTTTTCTTCTGAAGAATCGGAAAGACTTATTTTAGAATGGAAGAAATCGGGAATAGAAACAATTTATAGAAGCAGGTTATAATAAAAAATTGAAGGGAGAATGAGACTGTCTCGAAATAATGATGAATAGAAAAGATGATCATATAAACTATGCTCTGAAATATGAAAACAGCTACAACAGTTTTGATGAAATGGAGCTTATCCAAAGCTCCATACCGGAATATAATCTAGAGGAAATAGACATTTCGACTTCCTTTGCAGGACATAAGTTTGAATGCCCTTTTTTTATAAATGCCATGACCGGAGGAAGTGAAAAGGGGAAGGAAATAAACAGGAAACTGGCAAGAGTGGCAAAGGAATGTGGTATATTATTTGTTACAGGTTCATATAGTGCGGCAATAAAAAATCCTGAAGATGATTCCTTCAAGATTGTAAAGGAAGAAAATGAGGGGCTGCTCCTTGGGACGAATATAGGTGCAGATAAGGACTTCAGTGCAGGAATTAAGGCTGTTGAGGATATGGAACCCCTATTTTTACAGATCCATGTCAATCTTATGCAGGAGCTGATTATGCCTGAAGGAAGTAGGAACTTTAACAGATGGGCGGATAATATACTGAAATTTTCAGAAAATATAAATGTACCTCTCATATTGAAAGAAGTAGGCTTCGGAATGACAGGAAAGACAATAGAGAAAGGGATGGAGCTGGGAATAAGGACGTTTGATATAAGTGGAAGAGGAGGGACAAGTTTTGCCTATATTGAAAACATGAGGCGGAAAAATAAGTTTACTTATCTGAATGAATGGGGGCAGAGTACACTGTCATGTCTTTTAAGCGTGAAAAAATACATGGATGAAGCTGAAATAATAGCAAGCGGAGGAGTGAGGCATCCCCTTGATATAATAAAGGCTCTTGTAATAGGAGCAAGAGGTGTGGGGATATCACGGATGATGCTTAAAATGGCTGAGGAAAGAACTGTTGAAGAAATGATAGAAATTATAAATAGCTGGAAGGAAGAATGTAAAATGATAATGTGCTGTCTTAATGCTAAGAATATAGATGAGCTGAAGGAAGTGAAATATGTATTGTATGGAAAGGTACGGGAGTTTTATGAGTCTATGGTAAGATAACAGATAATATAAAAAAAGGAATCTATAAAAGTTTTTACTTTTGAGATTCCTTTTTTTTAAGTTATTTTAGGAAAGCTTTTAGCATCCATAAATCTTTTTCATAAGTAGAAATATATTCATCGACTAGGGCAGATGAACCAAAATCTTCTTCTTCATCTGCAGTTTTTTTGATTTCTTTAGCTAATGTGAGCATTAACTCGAAATCCTTCTTAACTTCTGACAGAGCTGTATTTCCATCAATTTCCTTGTTTTCAGCTTCTGTAATGGTAGTAGTTTCAAGATAATCCTTCATACTTCCTAAAGGTCTTCCTCCAATTGACAGAATCCTTTCAGCTACATCATCTATCTGTGCATTTAGCCCGTCATAGTATTCTTCCAGCTTAGAATGGATTGCAAAGAATCCTGTTCCTGTTACATTCCAATGAAAGTTCTGAATTTTTCTGTAAAGTACATTTAAATTTGTTAGATACAGATTTAATTTTTCTACTGTTTTTGACATATTCAACATCTCCTTATTTAAGTTATAATTTTTATTATTTTGTAATTATTACAAATTTATTATAATATAAATTAGCGTGAAAGTCAACTATTTTTTCAAAAGGGAAATTCCCTTCACTAAAATGAGTAGGACTGTCAAAGAAACAATAATGGAAGGTCCTGAAGGAATATTCAATAAATATGAGGAAAACAGTCCAGATAAAATCCCTAAAAAAGAAAACAGTATGGATAGCAGTATAATAGTAGAGTATTTTCCTGATATAATGGAAGCAGTTGCCTGAGGGATTGTCAGAATCGATATAATGAGGATGATTCCTATTGTCTTTATATTTATAATAATAGCAGATGAAATCAGTATTATCATAAAATAATTTATAAATCTTACAGGAACGCCGTAAAGCCTATAAAAATTCTCATCAAAGCTGGAATAGACTATTCCTTTATAAAAGACAGTAAAAAATATAATAATGACAGTATTCAATATGAGCAGTGAAATTATATTTGAACTGTTGGACAGAAGTATATTCCCGAACAGGTAGGTAGACATATCTGACTGATATCCAGGAGTCATGAAGGAAAATATTATTCCTGCTGCCATCCCGAGGGACATGATTATTCCGATTCCCAGGTCTCCTCCTACACCGAAAAAATCCTTCAGTAAGAGGATAAGTATTCCTGAAAATATAGAAAATACAAGTCCAAAAATAAGGGGATCCTTTATAGGAAGATTTAAAAAATGTATCAGGAAGATACCTATTCCAATTCCTCCGTAAGAAGCATGGCTTATACTTGATGATATAAAGACCATTTTCCTGTTAACTATATAAGTACCTATAATTCCACAGCATATGCTGGAAAGCAGTCCTACAATAAAAGCATTTCTCATGAAAGAGTATTCAAAAATTTTAAAAAGTTCCATATTACCTCAGTCTTTCTATCAGTATTGATGTATTATATAATAAATGTTAGTGTCTGTGGACATGTCTGTAGGAGTTTTCACTTTTGAGGAAATCCTCCTTGTCCTTATATATTTTTATGTCCCCTTCGACAATAAATATGGAGTCTACATAGTGGCAGAAGTTATCAAGTTCATGAGAGATAACTACTAAGGTAGAGTCAGACAGTTCCCTTATCTTATCAAACAGCTTAAATTCAAATTCCTTGTCAAGAAAGGATTCAGGCTCATCTAAAAAGAGTATTTCAGGGGAGGAAATAAGAGCTCTTGCAATTAGAGCCCTCTGCAGCTGTCCTCCGGAAACCTGACTTATAAGCTTATCCTTTAAATGTATAATTCCAAATTCCTTCATAATATTATCAGTTTTTCTTATTTCCTCCTGATTAAATTTCCTGAAAAGATTTTTTCTGTCGGTAATGCCGGAAATAACCAGGTCAAAAATATTTATAGGAAAGGAAGTATCAAATTCCCTTATCTGTGGAAGATATCCTATTTTGGAACTGTCAATGAAGAAGTCAATTTTACCTGAAGTCTTCCTTAAAAATCCTAGAATAACTTTAATGAGGGTGGATTTTCCGCCTCCATTTCTTCCAAGAACTGCTACATTTTTCCCTTTATATATATCTAGGCTTACGTCCTTAAGGACAATATCATTTCCATATTTAAAAGTAAGGTTTCTTACAGATAGAAGTTTTGTTTCATAATTGGTCATCTTATCTTCCTTTCATTTTCATTTTTGTTATTCCAGGCTGTCTGCAAACTTTTTCAGGTTTTCAAATACATTTTCTGCATCTGTGTTAAATTCGATAATCCGTGCATTAGGAATTTCTTTCGAAATAACGTCTATACTCTGTTTTGGAAACTGGGGCTGGACAAGTATGGTAGTTATTCCATGCTCCTTTGCTTCTTCGATAATTTCCCCTATCTGCCTTGCAGAAGGTTCCTTCCCTTGATATTCTACAGATATTTCAGTGATTCCGTATTCTTTAAGGAAGTATCCTAGGGTAGGATGATAGGACATAAAATATTTTTTCTTTTTTGTGCTCATTTTCTCAGCTATTTCCTTTTTAAAGGCACTAAGCTCTTCCAGGAATGTATTGTAGTTTTTTTCAAATATATCCTTTTTTTCTGGATATGATGCAGATAGACGGTTCTTAATATTTTCTGCAAATTTAGGCATCAGCTCCAAGGAGAACCATACGTGAGGGTCAAAGTCCCCATGGTCATGGTCATGCTCTTCCTTATGTCCTTCTTTCTCTTTTTCGTGATTATGTCCATGGTCATGATCATTTTCCAGTAAAAGGCCTTTATCAACATTTTCAAGGAGATTGACTATTTTCTGCTTGTCATGTACAGTTTCTGAAATTTCGTCTTCGAATTTCAGTGCATTATAAGTAAAAAAAAGTTTTGAATTTTCAAGTATCTTCAGGTCATCTGGCTTAGGATCAAAAAGTTCATGGTTCATGTTAGGCTGTATTATGGAGATAACTTCAAAGTCATTTCCTGCAATTTTCTGTACAAGCCATTTTAAAGGGGGGACACTTGCTGTAAGCTGTTCCCTGTTTTCCTTTTTCACAGCTTCTTCCTTTTTATTTTCTTCTATTCCTGCAGCTTCCTTTTTTCCGCAGTACAGGAAAGCAATACTCAAAATTAAGATAGTAAGAATTTTTTTCATTATTTCCTCCTTAGTGTAGTTTTTCATAAATAATCAGGATATATAACCATAATTAATTATCGCAGTCATTACATTTCCCCTTGAATACAGACAGATGTGAAAAAAGGGAAAATCCTTTTTTTCTTAGAATCCTTTTTTCTTTTTCTGTAGCCGGTAATTCAGGAAGGGATTCAATATGTCTGCATGAGCTGCATACAAAAAATGTAGCATTTTCATCTTTAAAATAATATTTCTCATTTTCAAGCTCAAAGGAATATATATACTGTTTCTTTTCAAGGAAATCCAGTGCCCTGTACACCGTTGACAGGTCAAAGTCTACCTGAAGTTTCAAAGTCTTGGCACTTAAAGGGATCCTTGAAGTATATATTATTTCCAGAATTCTTTTTCTTTTTTCAGTCAGTTTCATATTTACCTCATCTTATTATTTTTACATTGATTACTTTTTGCGAATTATTTGCGTATATATATATTTTATATGATAAATTTGATTTTGTCAATACCGATAAAAATCAGCATTTTCAAATGTTTGAATACATATTCATATTTAAAAATGTTTGACTATTAAAATAGTTGTGATATAATGACACATATAAAATTAATAATATTAAACATATTTTCAGGAGGTTCTTAAAATGAAAAGAGGAAATGTAGTAATCCTTATACTTGCTCTATTAATGATGCTAGTGTCATGTGGAGGAAATGATAAGAAGATAGAGGAACAGAAGAATGAAGTGGTATTTGCAAACTTTAGGGACATAAGGGACTTGAATCCCCACAATTATGCAGGAGAGCTATATGCCCAGAACATGCTTTATGAAGGGCTGGTGAAAATTAATCCGGAAGGGGAAATAATTCCGTGGCTGGCAGAAAAATGGGAAATAACAGACGGCGGGAAATCATATACATTTTTTCTTAGGAAAGATGTAGTGTTTTCTGACGGTGAAAAGTTCAATGCTAAAGCTGTAAAAGCGAACTTTGATGCAATAATGGATAATAAGGAAAGACATGGATGGCTTGAAAGTGTAAGGCTATTTGAAAAATTTGAAGAAGTGGATGAGTATACATTCAAGCTGACATTAAAGGAACCTTATTTTCCGATGCTGACAGAACTTGGAGTAATAAGACCTTTCAGATTTATTTCTCCAAAGGCGATGAAGAACGGGACAACAAAGAACGGCGTAGATGGGAATTATATCGGGACAGGTCCATATGTACTGAAAAAAAATTCAGTAGATCAGGAAGCGGTATTTGAAGTAAATGAGAAATATTGGGGAGAAAAACCGAAAATAAAGACTGTAAGAGTAAAGGTAATACCTGATGTAAATACAAGAAGCATGGCTCTTGAAAAAGGTGAGCTGGATATTATCTTTGGAAGGGACATGATAGATGCTGAAACAGTTAACCGTTTTAAGGATAAGAAAGGATTTAAAGTAAAACTGTCAGAACCTCTGGCAACAAGAATGCTCATGGTTAATACAACAAAAGGGGCATTAAAGGAGAAGAAAGTACGTCAGGCGTTGCAGCATGTAATAGATAAGAAAGCTGTATCTGAAGGTATTTTTTCAGGAATAGAGGCTCCGGCAGATACACTTTTCTCTAAGAATATACCTTATGCAGATATTAACCTGAAACCTTATGGATATTCGTTGGAAATGGCAGGGAAACTTCTAGATGAAGCAGGATGGAAGCTGGGAAAAGACGGTAAAAGGGAAAAGGAAGGAAAGAAGCTGCTGCTTACTTTAAACTATGACAGTGACAGTGTAAGTGAAAAGTCCATATCTGAATATTTTAAGGATCAGCTGAATAAGATAGGAGTGGAACTGAAGATAGCAGGTGAAGAAGAGCAGTCAAACAGGGACAGGAAAAATAAGGGGGACTTTGAAATAACTTTTGCAACTTCATGGGGGACACCTTATGATCCGGTATCGTTCCTGGGAGCCATGACGCATTTTCCAGGACATGGGGAATATATGGCTCAGAGGGGGCTGCCTAATATTGATGAAATGAACAGGGAGATTTTGGCAGCACTGAAGACTACAGATGAAAATAAGAGAAAGGAAACCTTCAGGAAAGTATTTACTATATTACATGATGAAGGAGTATACATTCCATTGACATATGAAAAGAACAGGGTAATATATAAGGATACGCTGAAAAATGTAGAATTTGAAATATCTCCTTATGAAATACCCTTCTATATGATGAGTTATTAGTATGATAAGCTGGTAGAAATAGTATTTTATAGAATATATCCTCTAATTATTTTATTTAACCATTAAAAACATTTGACAATCAAAATAATAATGATATAATATAAATAAAAAATAATTTTAGGAGGATAGACAGGTGAAAAAGAATAGGTACATTGGAGGAATATTATTTTTATTAGCGGCATTGTTTTTTGTAATGTCCTGTGGGGGAAAGAGTGAGGCTCAGAAAAGTGAAGGGAAGAAGAATGAGATAGTGTTTGCAAACTTTAGGGACATAAGGGACTTGAATCCCCATAACTATGCGGGAGAAATGTATGCCCAGAATATGATTTATGAAGGACTTGTGAAAATAAGTAATAAAGGGGAAATAGTGGCATCTCTTGCGGAGAAATGGGAAATATCACCAGATGGGAGGGAATATACTTTCCATCTTAGGAAAGGAGTTGTATTTTCTGACGGGGAGCCATTTAATTCACAGGCTGTAAAGGCAAATTTTGATGCAATAATGGATAATAAGGAAAGACATGGATGGCTTGAAAGTGTAAGGCTGTTTGAAAAATTTGAAACACCTGATGAATATACATTCAAGATAAAACTGAAGGAAGCCTATTATCCAATGATGGTAGAACTGGGAGTAATAAGACCTTTCAGGTTCATTTCTCCGAAAGCAATGAAAAATGGGACAACAAAAGACGGAGTAGACGGGAAATATATCGGAACAGGACCTTATGTGCTGAAGCAGAATACTGTAGATCAGGAAGCAGTGTTTGAAGTAAACGAGAAATATTGGGGCGAAAAACCGGAAATAAAGACTGTAAGGGTAAAAGTCATACCTGACGGACAGACTAGGGCAATGGCTCTTGAAAAGGGTGAACTTGATATTTTATTTGGAAAAGATATGATAGATGCTGAAACTATGTCGAAATTTAAAGATAAAAAAGGATTCAAGGTGGAAATGTCGGAACCGCTGGCAACAAGAATGCTGCTTGTCAACACAACAAAAGGGGCTTTGGCAGATAAGAATGTAAGAAAAGCACTCCAGCATGTACTTGACAAGAAATCCATATCTGAAGGGATATTTGAAGGGACAGAAGCTCCTGCAGATACAGTGCTGGCTAAGACCGTTCCTTATGCAAATATTAATCTGAAGCCGTATACATATTCTCTGGAAGAAGCAGGAAAGCTTCTGGATGAGGCAGGATGGAAGATAGGAGCTTCAGGTAAAAGGGAGAAAGATGGGAAAAAGCTGGAATTATCCCTAAACTATAATGCAGACAGTGTAAGTGAAAAAGCTATATCTGAATATTTTATGCAACAGTTGAATAAAATCGGTGTAAATCTTAAAATAAACGGAGAAGAAGAACAGTCTTACAGAGATAGAATGAAAAAAGGAGACTTTGACATAACTTTCAATATTTCGTGGGGAACACCTTATGACCCGCAGTCTTTCCTTGGAGGAATGAGACAGCCTGTATATGGAGATTATGCAGCACAGCAGGGGCTTCCAAATAAAAAACAGATGGATGAGGAAATATTAAAAGCATTAAAAACAGTAAATGAACAGGAAAGAGCAGAGCTGTTTAAGAAAGTCCTGACTGAACTACATGATGAAGCAGTATATATACCATTAACTTATGAAAGAAACAGGGCAGTACATATAGAAGCATTGAAAAACGTAGGATTTGATATTTCAGCTTATGAAATTCCTTTTTATAGAATGGCATATTAGGTTTAAAGAATAACTAAAGAAAAAATGAAAGAGATTTTTAAAGATTATAGGTAATTTCAGAGTGTGGATATCTGAAAAAATATCGGGAAATTAAATACTTTAAATATTCTCTTTCATTGTAACTATTATTAAAGAAAAGAAATTAAAGAGAGGAATTAGCGTGAAAAAGTATATAATAAGAAGAATTGTAATTTCAATACCTATAATTATAGCGATTTCATTTATTGCCTTCTGCCTTATAAATCTTATACCTGCTGATCCGGCAGAAGTTTCCCTCAGGGTGAATGACATAACACCTACAAAGGAAATGATAGAACAGGCAAGAAGGGAACTTGGTCTAGACAGGCCTTTTTTTCAGAGGTATTTCAGCTGGCTATGGAAAAGCATCCATATGGACTTTGGAATATCTTATGTCAATACAGACAGGAAGGTCTTTGATGAGATAGCCCGTTCCCTCCCTGTTACATTAAAACTTGCAGGGTTGTCACTGGCTATGATATTTTTATTCAGTATACCGGTTGGAGTTCTCTGTGCAGTAAGGAAGAACAGCCTGTTTGACAGGGTGACAAGAGTTGTGATATTTATCGGAACGGCAATACCTGATTACTGGCTATCTCTTATCCTGCTTTCAGTATTTGCTGTACAGCTGAATCTTTTTCCTGTAAGCGGGGCAGATTCCTTTATAGGATATATATTGCCTTCCCTGGCACTCAGCATGTCCTATATTTCCACATATATACGGCTTATAAGGAATAACATGCTGGAAACCTTGAAGGAGGACTATATATTTTATGCAGAAGTGAGAGGGATAAAGAAGAATGTAATTATAATGAAGCATGCTTTGAAGAATTCAATTCACTCCTGCTTAAATGCATTAGGAATGAGCGTAGTAAAATTAGTTGCCGGAACATTTATAATAGAAAATATATTTGTGCTTCCTGGACTGGGAAGACTATGCGTTTCTGCAATATTTAACAGGGACTATCCGATAATACAGGCGTATATCCTGTTGATGGGGATACTGTTTGTGCTATGCAACCTGATTGTAGACATAGTAAGCTGTCAGATAGACCCTAGATTAGCAGAAGGAGTAAAGTAATGTGGAAAAAATTAATGAAGGATAAAATGGCAGTAGCATGTATCGTCCTGCTGACGGTAATAACTTTAGCAGGTATTTTCGCTCCTATGATTTCCAGCTACAGTCCTACAGAAGGGGATATAATAAAAAAATTTGCAAAACCTTCCCTCAGTAATCTTCTAGGAACTGATTACCTTGGAAGAGACACTTTTACAAGACTTGTCTATGGAGTGAGGACAACATTATTCCTATCAGTACTGACAATGATCCCGACTATACTGACAGGGCTTGTAATAGGGGTAGTTTCCGGATATTTCAGAGGTGCAGTAGATGAATTCCTTATGAGGGTTTGTGATATAATGATGTCATTTCCAGGACAGGTTATGATTCTTGCAATAGTAGGGGCTCTAGGGCCTGGAATAAGGAATGTAGTAATTGCCAATGTCGTAGTAAAATGGATGTGGTATGCAAGGATGATAAGAGGAAATGTCATAAGGCAGAACGACAGGAACTATATCCTTTTCTCAAGGACGGCAGGGGCAGGGAACTGGTATATACTGAAAAAACATATAATTCCGGCAATACTTCCCGAACTCATAGTACTTATAACACTTGATATAGGATGGATGATTCTAAGTATATCAAGCCTTTCCTTTCTAGGGCTGGGAGTTCAGGCACCGACACCTGAATGGGGTGCTATGCTGAATGAAGCAAGAAGCGTAATAGGAACAAAGCCGGAACAGATGCTTGCTCCAGGTCTGGCTATTCTCATGACGGTAGCTGCATTCAATTTTCTTGGAGACAGTTTCAGGGATGCATTCAGTCCTAAGGAGGTGGAAGATTAATGCTGCTGGAAGTGAAAAATTTGAAGGTTACAGGAAAGAAGGAAAATAAGGAGATTGTGAGAGGAATAAGCTTTTCTGTTGAAGAAAATACATGTACTGGAATACTTGGTGAAAGCGGAAGCGGAAAAAGCATGACATGTAAGTCAGTTTTAAATGTACTGAATGGTGATTTTCTTGTTGACGGAGAAGTCATATTCCAAGGAGAAGATATCCTTAAGATGGATAAAGAGAAGGCAAGGAAGATAAGGGGAAAGGAAATATGCATGATTCTCCAGAATCCCATGACTTCCTTTAATCCTCTATATACTATAGGAAACCAGATGATGGAAACCTTTACTGAGCATATGGTAATTTCCAGAAGGGAAGCCTTGGATCTTGCAGTTGAATCCATGGCTAAGATGAAGCTGGAAAATCCGGACATACTGTTAAAGAAATATCCTCATGAACTAAGCGGAGGTATGCTACAGAGGATTATGATAGCAGTTGCAATGGCACTGAAGCCGAAACTGATAATTGCAGATGAGCCGACAACTGCCATAGATTCCCTTAATCAGAAGGATATAATAGAAGAATTCATGCTGCTGAAGAATGAAATGAAAGTATCTCTGCTGTTTGTAACACACGATCTTGGAGTTCTTTCACAGCTTGCAGACAGTCTCATTGTAATGAAAAACGGAGAAATAGTTGAAAAGGGGAAAACGGAAGAAATTATGAGGAATCCTAGTCACAGACACACGAAATTCCTGATAGATACAAGATATTCCCTGATGGATAAATTTAAGAAGGTGAAAGAATGTTAGAAAATAGGGAGAATATTCTGGAGATTGAAAATATATCAAAGGAATATAAGGAAAGAGGGCTTTTTAAGAAGGGGATAAAAAAAGTTCTGAAGGATGTATCCTTCAGCCTTAAAAAGGGAGAATGTCTAGGCATAGTAGGAGAAAGCGGAAGTGGGAAGAGTACACTGGGTAGGATTATTACTGGAATCGAAAAACCTACAGAAGGAAAAGTGAAATTCTGTAATGAGGATATACACTGTAATGGGAAATCTGATGGGAAAGGCAATAGAATGAGTATAGTATTTCAGAACTATGCAGCTTCAGTTAACCCTTGCTTTACAGTAGCTGATATTATAGGAGAACCGCTTTTAATAGAAGGGAAGATGAATAAGGCTGAAATTCTGGGAAAAGTAAAGGAATTACTGGAAAATGTAGGACTTCCTAAAGAATTTATGAACAGGTATCCGCACGAACTGAGCGGTGGGCAGCTCCAAAGGGTATGTATAGCGAGGGCAGTAGCAATAAAGCCGGAGTTTATAATGCTTGATGAAGCAGTAAGTTCCTTGGATGTTTCTACACAGGTGGAAGTGCTGGATCTTCTGAAAAAGTTAAAAGAAATTTATAATCTTTCATATATATTTGTAAGTCATGATCTGCTTACCGTAACATATATATGTGACAGTGTCATTTTTTTTAAGGAAGGCAGGATAGTAGAGAAAGTAGATGATATAAATAATCTCAGTAAAATAAAGGAAGAATATTCAAGAAGGCTGCTGTCGGCAGTTATAGAATTTTAAAGGAAGGTGTAATTGTAAGAAAGGATGAATGTTAATATGAGAGAGAACAGGACTTTAAACAGGGAATATATGAAATTAGGTCTAGGTTTTATTTTTTCATCACTGACGGCTCCCCTGTTAAGTTCAGTAGATACGGCAGTAGTAGGTAGCCTTTCTAATCCTGCATATATAGGGGGAGTTGCTTTAGGAGGGACTATATTTAATACAATATACTGGATTTTAGGTTTCCTGAGGGTAAGTACATCAGGTTATTCAGCTAAAGCCTATGGTCTGAAAGATGAAGAAGAGGAACTTTTCTCACTTATAAGGCCTGCTATAGTTTCCGTTGTAATGGGAACAGTATTCTTAATATTGCAGGAACCTATACTTAAAATGGCAACTTATTTTTATAAGTCAGGAGAGGAAATAAGCAGATATATGTCCGTTTACTACAGGATATTAATATGGGGGGCACCCTTTGTCCTTCTTAACTATACCTTTTTAGGATGGATAATGGGAAGAAGACAACTTAAGGAATGCCTCTTCCTGCAGCTTATGACAAATATACTGAATATCCTGCTGGATCTGTATTTTGTAAAAATTTTGGATATGGATGTTGCAGGAGTTGCATATGCCACATTAATTTCCCATATATCAACGACTATTATTTCCCTGCTCATAATAATTAAGGGGAAAAGAAAAGAACCTTTTAATGTGCTGAAGGCAATAAAGAGAATGGATATTGGAAAAGTGTTGGAAAAGAAGGCTTTAAAGGAAATAGCTATGGTAAATCTGGATCTTGTAATAAGGACTATATGTCTTCTGACTGTGACAAACCTATTTGTTGAAAAGGGCAGTGTAAACGGAAAAATAATTCTTGCAGCGAATTCACTGCTGTTTCAGATCCAGTATCTGATGTCTGCCTTCTTTGACGGGTTTGCCAATGCTTCAAGCGTTTTTATGGGAAATGCTGTAGGGGAAGGGAAAAAAGATAAGGTAAAGTGGATAATTTCAAAATCAATAAAAATGTGTATGGCTGTTTCCCTTTTTCTGTTTATAGTGTTTATGATATCAGGGAAATATATTATACAGCTATATTCCAGTAATAGGGAAGTAGTGGATATGGCTATAAGATATAGCGGATGGATTTTAGCCTATTCCCTTGTAATTAATGGGGGTCTTATATTTTATGGGTTATTTACAGGAGCAACATATACAGGGCCTATAAAAAATTCAATTATACAGGCGACAGTAGTATTTATAATACTGTACTTTACAGTCGTACCTTTATGGGGGAATCACGGACTATGGTTTTCCTTTGTAATGTTTTCACTTGGGAGGACAGTATTCCTATATTCCTATATGGGAAAGCTGAAGGAAAGAATATTTAAGGAAATGGAAAAAAGAAGCTGAACTCAGAAATTGTAATTTTGAGACAGCTTCTTTATATATGATATACTATAATAATGCTCCTTTACCAGTTTTTTACAGTTTTTTACTGGTTCTTGCAAATCCTTCTATGGAGATATAAATAGATATCTCTGTCAGCAGACAGTACCACCTGCTTTCTTTATGTCACTGTCATTCAGGACAATAGCTTCAATGGCAGCTATAAGTCCCTTGACGATAATATCAAGAGCCATTGAAGGGACATCCCTCTTATTCAGAACTTGTTCAGGTAAAAAAGGGATGTGGATAAATCCGGATTTCTTACCGTCATATTTTTTATCTATGAGGTATCTCACACCATAAAGGACATGGTTACAAACAAAGGTTCCTGCAGTATTTGAAACGGAAGCAGGGATTCCATATTTATGTATATTTTCAACCATAGCCTTTATAGGGAGGTTGGAAAAATATGCAGCATCTCCGTCAGCAAATACAGGTTCATCTATAAACTGGTTTCCTTCATTGTCTTTTATCCTGAAGTCATCAATATTTATTCCTACACGTTCTACAGTAATGTCAGACCTTCCTCCTGCCTGTCCTATGGACAGGATGACATCAGGATTATATTCGGTAATAGCCTGTTCTATTTTATTTATTGATTTTCTTGCAACAGTTGGAATTTCAAGCTTGATTATTTCAGCTCCACTGATAGTATCCGGGAGCTTTTTTATTGACTCTAAGGCAGGATTGACACTTTCACCTCCAAAAGGGTCAAATCCGGTAACTAATATTTTCATGATGGTTCTCCTTTCCTTTTTAAAAGAAAATTTATTTGAATCCAAGTACAATCATAAGGATAATATGGACAGCAAGTAAAGTAAGGGCCATAGGTATCTGTGTCTTTATGACTTTATACTTGTCCTTTATTTCTAAGATGGAAGCTGGTACTATATTGAAGTTTGCAGCCATTGGAGTCATAAGGGTACCACAGTATCCTGCTGTCATTCCTAAGGCACCTATTATAACAGGGTTTCCTCCTTGAGAAATGACAAAAGGAATACCGATTCCCACAGTTATTACAGAAAATGCAGCAAAGGCGTTACCCATAATCATAGTAAACAGAGCCATTCCGATGGCATAGATGATAACTCCTGCGATAATGTTTCCTGACGGGATGATGGATGAAATCCCCCCGGCAATTACTTTACCGACACCAGCAGCAGTAAATACTGCTCCCAGGGCTGCAAGAAGCTGTGGAAGAAGACATGCGGCACCAGTCTGCATAAGAAGCTTTGCAGTATCTTCATTTGTTTCCTTCAGGTCGGGTTTTATGATTCCTAAGGCGGCTATAAAGGCAATGATGGCACCTCCGCCTATTCCTACAGCAGATGGGATTGACACTTCACCTATTTTAAACTGAAGGATAAGGAATGCAGCTACTCCTATCAGTAATGCAGGAATGAATATCTTGTTCTTAAATTTTTCACTTTGTGCTATCTTGAATTCATCAGAAACAGGTTCAAATTTTCCTGGCTGAAGCTGATTAGTAACTGTTATTGCTCCCAGTACAAGAAGAAGAGTACCTGTTACTTTGTAAGGGATATATTTTCCCACTATGAATATTACCCCGAGTATTAACCAGAAAAGAAAAGTCCCTATCTTTCCTTTTTCATTTTTCAGACCTCTTACAGCAGTACTTATACTTACCAGTCCACATAGGGCATAGATGACTTCAGTAAGATGGCTTAAAAAAAGTTCCATATCCATTATTTCTTACCTCCCTGTACTTTATTTTTCTTAAGTTTGCCGTCAAACAGAGCTCCCTGTATAACAGTAAATATAACTGCTATAATTCCTATTGGAATGGAGTACAGGGCAAGCTGTTCCAGGGAAACGGAATATCCGTTTTCAGTTAACGTAGTCTGTATGAGGATAAGTCCTGAAGCCCCTACAAATATATTCTGGGCAAAGAAATTGGCATAGTTCTCAATTGCGGCAGTAAGTCCTTTCAGGTCTTCAGTTTCAGTATCAGACAGCCTGTTTCCCTTGTCAATTTCACCTGCAGCTTCTGACATTGGGAAAATAAGAGGTCTTATAAACTGTATATGTCCTCCTATCCTGATTGAGAGGGCAGCAGCAAGGGCCCTGATTACAGTATATATCCCCATTACTTTTCCGGCAGTGGCACCTTTAAGCTTTCCTATGAGGGCTGCACTTCTTTCCCTTAATCCATATCTTTCAAGTAATGCGATGACAGGGAAGCTGATTAGGAAAATGGACATTAACCTGTTTTTTATAAAAGCTTCCCCCATAATTTCCAGAATTTCAAAAAAATTCATTTTAGCGGCTAAACCTGTGGCAACTCCTGCTACAAGGACAACAGCGAGGACATCCAGCTTCAAGGCAAAACCGACAACAATAATGACAATACCTATAAGTACCAGTTCATTCATGACACAAATCTCCTTTCAAATTTATATGTTAAATTGTATCATATGAAATGATTAAAATGCAATGGTTTCCAGAAGGGAAATATATAAAAGTTCCATATGAATCTTTAAAACTTATATGCTATCCTTTTCTATAAAAATTACTTAGAAAAACAGCTGAAACTAAAGGTAGGTGTGACGGGAGTACTGTAAATAAAGGGTTTGAAAATTAAAAAAGAAGTATTAGCATTAATTAAAAAATATGATATAATAATCAGTAAAGAAAAAATTATATGATTTAAGAAATAGATTATTTAGGCTGAAAATATCTATGGGAAGGTTCGTTATACCTGTAGTCAGTCCTGATTAAATCTGGATTTGGAGATATTCTGAATATGAAAAATTTGGTTGAAGGAATTTTAGTATTGATGCAGTTTATGACCAGATTCCCCCTTTCTTTCATGAAGATTGAATATGATGAAAGGAAGATGGGGAAATCATTGAAGTATTTTCCATTAGTGGGACTTATGATAGGAGCAGTCCTCTTTCTTATATCATTTTTTCTCAGGAATAACGGATATAAGATAATAGACGGGCTTCTAATTGTAGCTGCAGAGATAACTATGGTCGGGATAATACATCTAGATGGACTGGCAGATACGGCTGATGGATTTTTAAGCTCAGCTCCGAAGGAAAAGGTTCTTGAAATAATGAAGGATCCTTCATTAGGTACAGGTGGAGCAGTTATCCTTATACTGTATTTTATAGGGAAGATATCCCTTATAGGGGAGGTTCTATTTATTGATGCCAGATATATACTCCTCTATCCTATAATATCAAGGTTTTCAACAGTAATGAATGCAGGATTGGGAGAATATGCAAGAAAAGAAGGGATGAGTAACGGAATTATAGATGAAAATGGTCTAAGGGAAGTTGTCTTTTCCTTCATTCTGACAGGGATACTGACCTTTGCTATAAAGGAATTAAAGGGTCTTCTGGTACTGGCTGTATCAACTGTATTCATATTATTCTTCATGAAAAGGATAAGGAAGAGAATCGGCGGAATAACAGGAGATACTATGGGGGCATCGCTTGAGCTGACATCAATTATAGTGCTGATGGCAGGAATTATTATTAGATAGGCTGGACGGGAGTTAGAAGGATTAATATGGAAAATCATACAGAAATAATTTTAATAAGGCACGGAGAGACGGATTTTAATAAGGCAGGGCTCTATTTCGGGCATCTGGATCCCGGATTAAATGAAACAGGAAGGGAGCAGCTTAGAAATACAAGAAAGTTACTGGAATCAAGGGAAGAAAATATAGAAGCAGTTTTTTCCAGCGACCTGAAAAGATGTTCAGAAAGCATGGGAATCCTCCAGATTAGTGAGGATGTTGAAAAAATGCTGATGAAGGAATTCAGGGAAATTAATTTCGGAATTTTTGAAGGAAAGACATATGAAGAGATAAAGTCTGAATTTCCCGAGGAAGTGGAAAAGATGCACAGCAACTGGCAGGACTTTAAAGTGAAGGACGGAGAGAGCCTGAAGGAAGTGATGGAACGGACTGTAAAAAAGATGGAAGAAATAATAAGGACATATGAAAAAAGGAAAGTAGTAATAGTCGCCCATGCAGGAGTGATACAGACACTGATAAGCTACTATCTTTTCGGAAGTCTGGAAGGATACTGGAAATTCAAGATAAATAACGGTTCGCTGACAAAATTGAGGATAACAGAAGAAGGATACAGATATTTTGAATACATTAACCTGACTTAATTTAATATGTCAGAGAATGTAAGGCTAAACTGGGAATAAGGAGTAAGGAAACTTGATAATAGAAAATGTAGGAGCTGTCATATCGGAAGCAGATACATTGGAAGTAAGGTTTGGAGATGAATACGATGTGGCAGAGGAAGAAATTTATGAAAATGAGGAATACGACCTTGAAAATGAAATAGGGCACTATGTCCTGGAAAACGGGATTGAAGGCTATCCTGTGGAAGGCTTTGATGAAGAAGCATTCAATGAAATGGAAGAACTGTTTGCAGATGTGGAGAAACAAGGGGAAAAGAAACCTTCTTATGAGGAATTGTATACTGATATAATATATGAAGTATATCCTGAAACTGATATGAGATACAGTGCCGTAAGTCTAGGTGAAAATTTTTCAGTAAATGGAAAGGGAGGTTTTGAAAGTATAGACCTGAAGGCTGAAAATACATATTTTACAGATTTATATTCAGAAAGGAAACTTTTTTCTGAAAAAAATAAGAAAAGCAGTGCTGCAAATATGCTGATGACTGCTTCAGGAATAGGGATGTACGAGGACTTTAACCTTAAGGACGGGGAAATAAAGGCAGAAATGACGGCAATTATAAATTTATACAGTAGTTTTATACTATGACAGGTTAAATGGAGATGAAATCAGAATAGATTCTAATAAAATAGATAAGGAAGGTAAAAGGATGTTTTTTCCAGTTTTTTTAGATGTGAAAAATAAGAAGATACTGGTAATAGGGGGAGGAAAACTGGCTTACAGGAAAAGCGAGACATTGAAAAGGTACGGGGCAGAGATTACTGTATGTTCAGCAGAGATAAGGGAGGAAAGGCTCCTGAATCTGGAAGGGATAAAAATAGCAGACAGGAATGTGGAAAAGTCCAATATAGAAATAGGAAATACAGTACAGGGTTATTTTATGGTAATTGCAGCTACTGATGATACGGAACTGAATGACATGATAGCGTCTGTATGTATGGAAAAAGGGATACTGGTAAATAACGTATCTTCAAAGACTGAAATGAACACGATGTTTGGAGCGGTTATATCAGACAGGGAATTCCAGGTTGCCGTTTCTACAGGAGGAAAAAGCTGCAGAAGGGCAAGGGCGTTGAAGGAGGAAATAAGAAAGATTATGGAAAATCTGGAATCAGGAACGAAGGGGGAACAATGTACAGGCGACACAGGAAATTAAGAAAGAGCCTACAGATAAGAAATCTCATAAAGGACGTATATCTGGAAAAGTCGGACCTGATATATCCCCTTTTCATAGAAGAAGGGGAAAATATAAGGAAAGAAATATCTTCCATGCCTGGAGTATACAGATATTCTCTAGACAGACTAAACGAGGAACTGGAAGAGCTTAAAGGGGTGGGGATAACATCGGTCCTGCTGTTCGGGATACCGGAACATAAGGATGCCTGTGCATCAGGTAGCTATGACAGGGAAGGTATAATTCAGAAGGCTATAAGATATATAAAGAAGGGGTACCCTGAATTTATGGTCATAGGTGATATCTGCTGCTGTGAGTATACCGATCACGGTCATTGTGGAATTATCAATGAGGACGGATATGTGGAAAATGACAGGACGCTGGAAATCCTAGGGGAAATAGCACTTTCATATGCTGAATCCGGGGTGGATATAGTTGCACCTTCCGATATGATGGATGGAAGGGTGGAAAAGATAATAACGGTACTGGAGGAAAATGGATACGGAAATATTCCTATAATGTCCTATGCAGTGAAATATTCTTCTTCATTTTATGGACCCTTCAGGGAGGCTGCTGATTCAGCTCCGAAATTTGGAGACAGGAAGACCTATCAGATGGATTTTAAATATACCGGAGATGTCCTCAGCGAAGTGGAAGAGGATATACGGCAGGGGGCAGATATGATAATTGTAAAGCCCGGACTTGCATATCTGGATATACTGAAGGGGGTGAAGGAGAATTTCAATATTCCTGTGATAGCCTACAATGTATCAGGGGAGTATTCAATGATTAAGGCGGCGGCTTTAAATGGATGGATTAATGAGAAGGAAGTTGTCATGGAACAGCTGTATGCATTTAAGAGGGCAGGAGCTAACGGAATAATAACATATTTTGCCAAGGATGCAGCAAAGTATATGGATAAAAGTGTGTAAATCAGCTTATAGTTATAAATGAGGAGACGAAAATGAAAATAGTAATAGTAGGAGCAGGGGTAGTTGGAGAAGCTCTCTGCAGTGAGTTATCGTTAATTAACAACGATGTTATCTTAATAGAAAAAAATGAAGGGATTTTAAATAAAGTTATAGAAAAAAGTGACATAACGGGACTTGTAGGAAATGGTGCCTCTTATGAAAACCTGATGGAAGCAGGTGTTGATAAGGCAGAAATATTCATAGCTGTAACAGAAGCTGATGAAGTAAATATAATTTCATGCATAATGGCTAAGAAGCTGGGAGCGAAGTATACTATAGCAAGGGTAAGAAATCCGGAATACAGTACGAATATACGTTTTGTAAGGGAAGAGTTAGGAATATCCCTTATGATAAATCCTGAAGCAGAGGCTTCTAAAAGCATTATGAATATACTTAAATTCCCTAATGCCATAGGTGTTGACAATTTCTTTTCAAACAGGGCGAACATAATAGAGCTGGTAATATCAGGAGACAGCCAGCTGAAGGGATGTAAGCTTAAGGATCTGGAAACAAGGTCAGGGGAAAAGGTGATAGTATGTATAGTGGAAAGGGGAGATCAGGTAATAATTCCTACAGGAGATTTTGTACTACAGGAAAATGACAGTATACATATAACGGGAACAAATGATGCCGTATCCCATTTCTATGCCAAGATGGGATATAAGAATAAGGATGTAAACTCTGTAATGATAGTGGGAGGAGGAA
Organism: Leptotrichia sp.; assembly: GCA_041854625.1. Classification (GTDB taxonomy): domain Bacteria; phylum Fusobacteriota; class Fusobacteriia; order Fusobacteriales; family Leptotrichiaceae; genus Leptotrichia_A. Next base: position 26,676 of record JBHACQ010000165.1, read on the forward strand.
CAGTAGCACATTATCTTCTGGAAAGGCTGTTAAGGAGAAAAAAGCTTGTCAAGGTTATAGAGGGGGATCAGCAGAGGGTTGAAAAACTTAGTAACAGCTATCCAAATGCAATAGTCATAAAAGGGAATGAAACTGACCAGGAACTTCTTCTGAATGAAGGGATAGGCAGCTATGATGCTGTAGTCGCATTAACTGACAAAGATGAAGAAAATATGGTAATCTCAATGTTTGCAAAGTCAGTTAATTCAGGAAAGATAATAACTCAGATGAGCAGGACTCTGCTCCTTCCGGTTTTTGAAAGGCATGATTTCAGTACGGCGATTGTACCGAAGAAGTTAATATCTGACATAATCATAAGGGTAGTAAGATCCAAAATAAATGTAAAGGGATCTACAATGAGTACCTTATACAGGTTCTGTGAAAACAGGGTTGAAGCGATAGTTTTTGAGATTAATTCTGAAAGTAAGTCTATAGGAATACCCCTGAAGGATCTGGAAATAGTTTCCAATGTAATAATTGCAGGTATCTTGAGGAATGAAAACCTGACATATCCGGGAGGGAACGATATGATAGAAGCAGGTGACAAGGTAATGATTATTACAACGATAAAGGGAGTAGAAGATTTTGATGATATACTGAAATAGTATTTTTGTCAGGATTTTAAGTAAAAAAGACTGAAAATTAGGAGAATAAGATGAATAAAAGAATGATCGGCTTCATAACAGGTAGAATCCTCCTGTTGGAAGCGATGCTAATGATATTGCCGTTAATTGTGAGCTTCATTTACGGTGAGTCTTTAAAATATAAGGGGGCGTATTTTTCGGTAATACTGCTTCTATTAATTGCAGGATTCATACTTTCAGGGAAAAACCCTAAAAATATGACAATTCAGGGGAGAGAAGGCTTTGTTGTAGTGGCATTGTCATGGATACTGCTTTCAGCCTTTGGAGCATTACCCTTTGTGATAACCGGGGAAATACCTTCGTTTATAGATGCCTTTTTTGAGACAGTAAGCGGATTTACGACAACGGGATCAAGTATCATTGTAGATTTAAATAAAATAAGCCACTCGAACCTTTTCTGGAGGAGCTTTACCCACTTTGTAGGAGGAATGGGAGTACTTGTACTTGTCCTCGCAATTTTTCCTAAACATTCGCCAGGTTCAGTCCATGTAATGAAGGCAGAAGTTCCGGGACCTACTTTCGGGAAACTGGTTTCAAAATTATCTACGACTGCAAGGGTGCTGTACCAGATATATATAGCCATGACAGCTGTCGTTGTAGTCCTGTTATGCCTTGGAGGGGTAAATCTGTTTGAATCGCTTCTCCTTGCCTTCGGAACGGCAGGGACAGGGGGCTTCGGAATAAGGAATGGAAGTATACTTCCTTATAACAGTGCCTATGTAGATATGGTTCTGGCTGTAGGGATGATAGTATTCGGGGTAAACTTCAATGTGTATTATTTCATTATGATAGGGAAAGTGAAGGAAGCTTTAAATAATGAAGAGCTTAAATATTATCTTATTATAGTTGCGGCATCTGTTGCACTTATATTTTTCAATATCAGTTCTACATATGAGTCGATGTGGCAGGCTTTAAGGGATATATTTTTCTCTGTATCATCAGTAATAACAACGACGGGATATTCAACGGCAGATTTTGGCAAATGGCCGGTGTTTTCTCAGGTAATACTGCTCATACTGATGTTCTTTGGAGCATGTGCCGGATCTACAGCCGGTGGGCTTAAGATTTCAAGGGTTGTCATGATGTTTAAGATGTTCCTTGCAGAAATTAAGCAGATGGTAAGTCCTAACAGGGTAATTTCAGTAAGATATGAAAATAAGCCTTTAGATACGAAAATTCAGAAGGGAGTATCAAATTACTTCCTCGTCTATATGATTCTGTTTTTTGCCTTCATGTTTATTGTAGCTCTGACAACAGATGATTTCTTGACGGTATTCAGTGCCGTAGCTGCAACTTTTAACAATATCGGGCCAGGACTTGGTAAGGTAGGGCCAGCCTTCAGTTTTGCAGAACTGACGGACTTATCTAAGGTTACATTGAGCTTTGCAATGCTTGCTGGAAGACTGGAGCTTTTCCCGATACTTATACTCTTTGCTCCTGAAACATGGAAGATAAAATAGAAGTATCTGGAGAAATATGAAATTGAAGAAAGAAGAAATATTATAGGAATTTTTAAAATAAATGTACTTTTTAAATGTACTTTTTAAGAAACCGAAAAGTACTAAAAAATCTTTTGATGACTAAAATTCCACTTAGAGGAAATTTAATCTGATAAAGAAAAATACAAAAAGGAGTATTAAATTAGGAAATAATATATAGCTGTACCGTATCAGACTGCAGTCTGGGATTCGGTGCAGTTTTTATATTTCTTTATTTATGGAATACTGTCTTCATTCTGTGGACGGAAATAAAAAGGAACCTGCTGTATTAATCTGACTGTAATTCTATTATTTTAGGTGGGATTAAAGATAGTAAAAATATATCAGAAATATAAATAATCTGGCTATCATATTTTTTTTATTTATATATAATACCTCCTCATTATATTTTTATTCTCAAAATATTTGAGTTTTATATATATTATCACAAAAAACTAATACTGTCAAACTATATTATAAAAAGTAAAGCTTATAAATCTATTTTTTATAAATTTAATATGCCTTACTTTTTTATTATTTATTATACTGACAATAAACATTA
>JBHACQ010000166.1:0-5501 GCA_041854625.1 Leptotrichia sp.
CCAAGATTGCCCGACTCTATCTTCTCGTCAAGTGCCCTGAAGGAAGTCTCTATGTTCTCCGATACATCCAGACGCGTCTCATCTGAAAGTGAAAGTCCTGATACATACTCCTTCACGTCTTTCCTGCTTAAAGTAGCAGAAACCTTATCCTTGCCTGTTTCTACTTTACCTTCCAGAAGTTCTGCCGTCTCAACTTCAGCAAATTCTCCCTTAATTCCGTTATCTGAAGTAAGTATATCTGACTTTATACCTTTAGATGTTATATATTGTGGCTTCTCCCCTTTTATTGAAGTCAGTTCCAGTTTAGACTTATTTAAATCCACCTGACCTTTTACTTCCAGTGCCGCTCCTAAATTTGAAACATATTTTGAAAGGGAAGAGGCAGTATAATTACCTTGGATGACTGTATTGCTGCTGTTTACGTATGTTCCGTCATTTGTAACACTTTTTTCAAGTACAGCTTCTCCAAGTGTCGTTAATGTCCCCTCTCTGTTTATATCCACTTCTGATGCGTATCTAGAATAGACATTAAGTTTTCCTGTATTAATCTGTGTCTTTCCTGTAAATGTATTTTTACCTGTCAGATTCAGTGTCCCTGCTCCATTTTTTATAATTCCTGCATCTCCTGATATATCATTTGAAAAGGAATATGTCCCTGATGTTACATTTACAACTACATTATCACCTAGAGCTAGTACTTTCAGAAACTGTGAAGGTCCATTTAATGCTTTCCCTATATTCAATAACCCCCATCCAAACCTGTCATCTACTCCTTCAGCACCTATATCTGTTGCTGTTGAAAGTATCGTCTGTCTGATAAGGCTTCCATCCATCCATGGATACTTCTCTTTTATAAGAACTGCAGTCCCGGTAACTACTGGAGCTGCAAAAGAAGACCCGGAAGCAAGCCACGTAGACGAATTAGCATTATTACTACTGTCTGTCAGGTTAAATTTATAATCTGCTATTGCAGATACTGTCCAGTTTTTCGCCCATCCTGCCGGAGACAGCCGATCCAGGTTACTCCATGAAATATCACCAAGATTGCTTTCTGTCTTTGTAGACAGTCCTACTACATTTATCCACCCCTTCTCAAGTGAAGGCTCAAAATATGGAAGTCCTGCTTCAAGGGACGGCTGAACAGCCTTTGGATCATTTCCCGCCGCCCATATAAATAAAGCACCTTTATTTACTTCTGCCTTATAAAACTTCAGAATATCCGTCCCTATGCTTCTAAGATAATAGTTTGCTGACGAAGTAATCGAGTTATGTTGCCACAGTTCATCCCCACCAAAGGACTGGTTATATATAGTAACCCCTTTATCTCTAAGCGTTTCATACATTGTTACAGTAGGTTGCACAACCACATTTAAGTTTCCGGAAGCATCCTTACCATCTACTTTCGCAGCATCCTGTACAAAAATCTGTACATTTTTAGCAATTCCGTTTGATGTATTTCCTCCTATCATTTCTGCCACCTGTACCCCATGAGTCTCACCAGTAGCTTCATTTGTGGTTGGGGAGCTGTTGTCCAGCCTGCTTCCAAATTTAGCCGTTATATCCTTCTGTACAGCCGTTACAGCTCCAGCTGTTGCTCCGCTTGCTATCGCTGTCGTAGTATTAAATCCTAAATCTATTACTCCTACTTTTACTCCGCTTCCTGTCTGAGAAACTGAAGTCTTATTGTGAGGATCGCTTAAATTATAAGTTCTGTCTTTACCTCTCCACATAATATTTCCGTTTGAATCATAGCTCAATGTTGATGTCGTTGGAGTTGTCGGAGTTGTATTTGTATTCGTATTTGTTATCGGTGTAGAACTTGAAGTAGTCCCTCCACCACCTCCGCCTCCGCCGCCACAACTTACAAGAGCTGAAAGCAGTGCTATCAATGCCATCCTGTTTTTACCTGTAATCTTCATAAAATCATCATCCTTTCTTTTACATAGCTTTATTAAATTTCAAAATATGAATATACTATGAAATAACAATTACTGTTTACAATGCTTTTCTTTTGTCTATATAGATATAACCTTGACATTTTTATATCCTTTCCCCCTTCTAAAATACCTCCTTTTTTACATTTGAATAATTCTTTTTCTTATTATACTACAATTTCAATTATTTCTCCAGTCTGAATTTCCTGGAAATTAAATTTTAAGAATCTATTCACTATTCTGCCATTTTCTCAAAACAGACACATGTTTTCTTGACTTTTAAAAGTTTATTGGTTATACTTTAACTGTGAAGTTTATAACATAATATTTAGGAGGTTGAAAAATGAATCAGAATTCACTAATCAACAGTTTAATTAAAGTAGAAAATAAGAATCAGGAATTATTGAAAAATATCTTCCTTATTTTAAGCGGGACTTTATTTTTAGCACTTATGTCTCAGCTAACTATTCCATTACCTTATGTTCCTATTACAGGACAGACTTTTGCCGTTATGCTCATAGGACTGGTTTATGGTAGAAAACTGGGGAGCTACACTTTACTTTCCTATATTGCTGCAGGTTCAGCAGGAATTCCGGTATTTGCCAATTTTAAATCAGGTATTCCTTTCCTGTTTCCTTCAGGAGGATTTATAATAGGATTTTTCTTTGCAGCTCTAATATGCGGTTATTTTGCCGATAGAGGATGGACTAAATCTCCTTTCAGACTTGCCCTTGTTTTATTGATGGCACATTTTGTATTATACTTATTCGGTCTGATGCAGCTATGGATATTCTTTCCGCAAAAGGACATTTTAAAGATAGGGTTAATTCCTTTCATTTCAGGAGATATCCTTAAAATGGTTCTTCTTTCAGCATTGCTGCCTGCTGTATGGAAATTTACGAAAGAGAAGCTGTAATGAGAAAATTAAGGATTATAAATAAAGAACTTTCAAATGATACTATAGATAGAAGTCCGGATTCTCCTTCCAGTGAAGAAATACAGAAGGAAATAAACTTTATTTTAATAACAAGCTGGATTATCCCTTTTTTCGGTACATTCTTCCTCTATCTTGCAAGGAAGAAACTGTTTGAAAAGCCTAAATCCATCTTATGCAAAATAAACAACCTGAATTTTACGGTTGTACTTGTAAACTTTATCCTTGTTTCTATCCTACAGCCTTTAGTACTTGCTAAAGCTCCTGCTATTGCCATCTACATACTGATGCTTATTATAACAGGAATTTTTATTTACGGGTTTATTTCTCATGTAATAGCTACTTTAAGATGGTGGAATGGAAAGGACTTTTCTTATAAGTTTGTAGGTGAATTTTTTAAACCATATGAAAACTTAAAATAATAAAAATAAAAAGCTGCTTTTAGGAATGTTCCTAGAACAGCTTTTTTAATATTATGACTTTTTTCAGTTTTCAGTTTCTTACACATTTACCATGTTTCAATTTCACTACAGAGCTCCATCTGAGATTTTTCCTGCCATACTTAATCCAGGGTCTATTATTTCTATCTCTGTATACTTTTGCAGCTCTTCCTTTATATATGGAAAATGTGTACACCCTAAAATAACTGCTTCTGAACCTGTAGACTTAAAATATTCTGAAATTCCTGAAAAATTAAATTTTTCTGCAATTTCATGTGGCAATGTCCCCATTTCTATTTCTTTCACCATTTCCAGCAGAGTCAGTCCTGTGATTTTTATATTCCTATTCTTAAGAAAAACAGCTCTTTCTATCCCTGCCAGTCCCTGAGCATTTGCAGATACTATAGCAACATTTTTATACTGTAATGCTATTTCCTGATATATTTCTATAGGAGTTATTATCCTTATACTCCTGGCTTCTGATATTTTCTTAAAATCCACTGCTCCACTTAAGGAATTACAGTATACAAAAAGTATGTCACATCCCTGTTTCTTTATTCTGTCTATATGACTGTTTATAACTATTTCCTTGTATTCTGTATCTGACACCTGAAAAACTGTCTGTTCTGAAGGTGTTTCAGATATAGGAATTTCCATTATTTCACTAAAACCCCTGCTGTTAAGTAATGAAACTCCCATCCCGGTGTCTACAGGAGTTCCTGCCATTACTGCTATCTTCAAGTCTTCCTCTCCTTTGTTCCTTTTATTAGAATTTCTTCAGATTTTCTATTCCAAATTTCCATTCAGGAGTATTCAGTACATCCGTCCCTTTCAGCGAATACCATACCCCCATACTCCTGTCATTAGGATTTATAAGGATTTGAGTCTGCTGTGCCGGCATATATGACTGAGCCAGCATAAATACCTTTTCTCCTTTGTCATTTTCAGCCATGTCTACTATAATTATGGCATGACCGGGACTTCCACCTCTTATAAAGACATCCCCTATTTTCATATTATCCAGAGTCTGGGGTTTCATTTCCTTTTCCATAGACAATGTCCCTGCATACCCGAATACAATATTCATAAAATTACGGAAATCTTTATATGTATTTGAAGGTGCTGATTTTTTGTAATAGGAACCTTTTCCATTCGGATTTATTCTGTATCCCTGCATCCACTTGGAATATTGTGCCTTAAATCCTGAAACAAAGTTAAAGTTTATCTTGTCATACTCCTTCTTCTGGTAAAAGTACTCCCCCCTTAAAAGCATTATTGCATCGGCACATTGATGAAGATCCCTCTCTCCTATCTGGACATCTATTACACTATCATATATTCCCTCACTTCTTTTGGCCTTTCCATCAAAATATAGAGCCTTTTCCCCATACGGCTTCAACTTCTGTTTCCTCAGAAAGTCTCCGAAACTTCCAGCTTCCACTTGAACCCTTTTATATCCAGATGGCACATTATACCTAGTTTCTACTGTAAGTCCTTCAGGATTCACCTGATTTTTAACTTTACCTTCCTGAAGGGAAGCATTATTCTTTAAGCTATCCTTCTGTATATTTCCTTCTCCATCTTTAATTTTACCGTTACATGAAATGCTTAAAAACGCAACTAACGATATAATAATAATTTTTTTCATCTATATCTCCTCTTTTTAATTACAGAAATTTTGAATACTTTGAAATATGTCTTATTATATCAGTTTATGTCTGCTTTTTCCAATTGTTTTTCTTATGATTATAATTAGCCCGTCTTATTTCAATCTAAATCTTCTCCATTTGTTGTAATAACTTTTTTATACCAGTCAAAAGATTTTTTCTTACTTCTTTTTAAAGTGCCATTTCCATAATTATCTCTGTCAACATAAATAAATCCATACTAAACACTCCAATCTTCGTATGATTACACTGACTAATGCCTAATAAAGATTATTATCAGACATAATCTATTTATATATATTAATTTTATCATATCTGGATTGAAGATAAAAGATACTAGAAGAAAAGCGAGTGTAAATATTGAAATAAAACTCTTAATAAAAATGGGGCTGTCTCAAAATGATTAAAATTTTGAGTTCAGCTTCTTTTTTTGTTCAAATGAATTAAAAAATCTCTAACTTTTGTTTGTAATAATTGATTAGAATTTTTTCTATTCTAAAAAATTACATCAAAAAATTAGAGAAGC
>JBHACQ010000167.1:0-10628 GCA_041854625.1 Leptotrichia sp.
AAATAAAAAGAGTAATTGCAGAAGGAGATTTAGTTGTATTACATGTTCATTACCAACTGGATCCTAATACTAGAGGGAGTGCAGTAGTAGATATATTTCGTTTGGATGAAAATGGTAAAATAGTGGAACATTGGGACGTGAGACAAGATATTCCTGAAAAAGCTGCAAACAATAATACAATGTTTTAATAAAACTTAAATAAAATTTTCTTTAATAAATTAAATAAAATTAAAATATATGATAAGGTTTAAAACAATAATTTTTAAGCCTTCTTTTTAAATTTTAAATTTCATATATAAAACATTACTTACAATAAATATTAATATTGTATACTTAAACAAAGAATAAAAGGGATAGTAAACTTTCAAAAAATATATAGGAGATAATAAGCTATGAAAAAAATAATATTACTATGTGCAATATTAGGCGGAATGTTTATTTCGTGTGGAAGCAACAGTCAGCCAAAGGGGAAAAATATAGAGGGGACATCACAGACATCTGGAATTTCAGATTACCTGGATACATTAAAATCAGAGAACAGTCTGAAGATAACGATGGGAGGGAAGCCTGTTACAATCGTTGGAAAGGAACTGAAGGTAGGGGACAAGATAAATGAAGTTCCGCTTACGGTAAACAGGAATCTGGAAGACAAGAATATCTTTGAAGAAAAGGCGGTAAAAGTCCTATATACAGCTCCTTCTCTAGATACAAAGGTATGTTCTGTTCAGACTAAGATGCTAAATGATGCTGCAGCTAAATATCCTGCCGTAAAATTCTATTCAATAACTATGGATACTCCATTTGCACAGGAAAGATTCTGTACAGATAACGGAATACATGGACTTAAGGCAGTATCAGACTTTAAATATCACCAGTTCGGACTTCGTAATGGTTTCTATGTAAAGGAAAGCGGACTACTGGCACGGGCATTGACAATAGTTGACGAGAACAATGTGGTAAAATATATTGAATATGTGCCGGAACAAGGCAAGGAAGCAGATGTGGAAAAGGCCCTTAAATTTTTAGAGGAAAAGATATTGGAAAAGTAGATGGAAGTATTTTAAGAGTAACAAATAATAAGGAGGCTATTTTTAAAGTAATAATCTGTGTGGGAAGTAATTTTATTTACTTGCATTTGATTACTTTGGAAACAGTCTCTTTTGTCATATTATGGAATAAGATTGACAAAAGAAAGGAAAAATATTATTATTGATTCAGAATGAATTGAAAGTATCTGATACAGGATAAAGAAGGAAAAAAGGAGAAGAAATGTATAAAGTAATACTGATAGATATTGATGATACACTTTTTGACTATAAGAAAGCAGAAGACAATGCCATAAGAAAGGTTTTTGAAGATTTTGGTTACTTTAATAATGAAGAAGATGAAAATAGGTTTGAAACTATAAAATTAAAATATAATACAATAAATAAAAAGCTGTGGGAAGAACTGGAAAAAGGGAAGGTAACTAAGGACGAACTGAAAGTAAAAAGATTTAAGGAACTGTTTGAGGAAATGGACTTAGGATATGAGCCTGAAGCCTTTAGTATAAAATATCTGAGAAGGCTTGGAGAAGGAAATTTTCTTTTTGATGGAGCAGAAGAATTCTGTAAATACATAAAGTCAAAATATAAAGTAGCTATAGTAACTAACGGAATAAAGGAAGTTCAGATGTCAAGGATAGGAAGATCTGGAATTTCTGGATACATAGATGAGGTAGTCATTTCTGATGAAGTCGGAATAAGTAAACCCCGTCCTGAAATATTTGAATATGCCTTAAAGAAGCTGGGACATGAAGATAAAAAAGGTGTCATAATGATAGGTGATTCCCAGACGGCTGATATTCAGGGAGGAATAAACTTCGGAATAGATACATGCTGGATAAATATTGTGGGAAAGAAGGAAGATGAAAATATAAAGGCTACATACAAGGTAGATAAGATAGAGGACTTATATAAAATTGTATAATTTATGAGATGAAATGGTATAAGAATTAGAAATTGTATAGATTTTCAGCCAAAAGGATTCAATAGAGAATAATATTACGGGAGGTCTTAATAATGGACAGAGTATTAAAGAAATCATTGCTGGTGTATAATCCGAAATCAGGAAATTCTAATTTAATATTAAATAATTTAGACATGCTCACAACAAAGCTGCTAGAAAGGGGCATAACTTTAACTTTATACAGCATAAACGAGAAATATAATAATCTGATACAGATTTTAAGAAGTGAAAAGTACGATATTTTAATATTATCAGGAGGAGATGGAACTTTAAGCAGATGCCTTAGTGAAATATATAATGAAAAAATTGAATTTCCTGATATTGCAGTATTTCCGACCGGTACATCTAATGATCTGGCAAAGTCTTTGAAACTGGGAGAAAATATTGAAGAATGGATTGAAAATATTATAGATGGTAATCTGGAATCTGTTGACTTTGGACTCATAAATGATAAAACAGTTTTTCTTTCTTCCTATGCCGGAGGCCTTTTTACAAAAGTGTCATACACGACAAATAAGAATCTGAAAAAAGTAATCGGAAAATCAGCATATCATATTGGAGGAATTGCCGAACTGACTAATATAAAGAAATTTAATCTGGAAATGACTCTGGATACCGGAGAAAAAATAATGGAAGAGGCCATACTGTATGTCATATTAAACGGAAGAAGTGCAGGAGGTTTTGAAAATATAGTTCATAATGCAGATATATCAGATGGGAAAATGAATATACTTATTGTGAAGAATATTGAAAATCCTTTTGATGTTCCGGTTGTTCTTCTGGATCTTATGACGAACAGTCTAAGCAATAACATTCATGTGAGAATGCTGCAGGCAAAGAGCTGTATTATTGAAAAAATAGATGAGGAAATAGGCATAAGTATTGATGGTGAGGAAGGGAAGAATGAAAAGGTGGAGATAAAATTTATTCAGGATAAATTGAAAGTTTTCATAAAATAAAAGCCCTAAAATAAAATAATAGTTTTAAAAAATGAAAAAATGTGGTATAACTATATTAACATAGTAATTTTGTATGGAAGAATAATGAATGGAGGATATGAGAATGAATGGATATTTGAGTTTTGTATTGCATGCACATCTGCCTTATGTAAGACATCCTGAGTATGAAGAATTTTTGGAGGAGGACTGGCTTTATGAAGCTATTACAGAAACATACATACCTCTTTTAGAAATGTTTGAAAATCTTACAAGGGATAATATTCCGTGGAATATGACAATAACAATGTCAGGAACACTGGTTAATATGCTTAATGATGAACTGTTAAGAAACAGATATGTAAGACATTTAAATAAACTGATAGAATTCTGCGAGCTTGAAGTAGAAAGACTTAAAGAATATCCAGACATGATAAAAGTAGCAAATCATAATCTATGGTTTCATAAAAGAGCTAAAGGAGTGTATGAAGATAAATATGGAAGAGATCTTGTTGGAGCTTTTAGAAAGTTCCAGGAACAAGGAAATCTGGAAATAATACCTGTTACAGCAACTCATGGTTTTCTCCCTGTAATGAAAGACTATCCTGAAGCTGTAAATGCACAGATATATATGGCTAAGAAGGACTATATAAAGAACTTTAATAGGGAGCCTAAAGGGATATGGCTTGCAGAATGTGCTTATTATCCGGGACAGGACAAGTTTCTGGATAAGCACGGAATAAGATATTTCCTTGTAGATGCTCACGGTATAATGCACAGTGATCCACGTCCTGTCTATGGGATTTATTCTCCTGTATACACAAAAAATGGTGTGGCAGCTTTTGCGAGGGATCTGGAGTCATCTGAACAGGTATGGAGTTCTGAGATAGGATATCCTGGAGACGGAGTCTATAGGGAATTTCATAAGGATGCAGGATATGAGCTTGATTACGAATATGTGAAGCCATATCTGCATAGTGACGGTGTCAGAAGGAATATGGGTATAAAATACCACGCGATAACAGATAAGAAGGGAAGCTTTAAGGCAGCGTATGATCCTGATGCTGCATATGGAAGAGCTAAGGAGCATGCATATAATTTTGTACACAACAGGTCAAAGCAGATAGAGTTCCTTGCTTCTAAAATGAAGTACAGGAAACCTATTGTAATATCCCCTTATGATGCGGAGCTTTATGGACACTGGTGGTACGAAGGACCTACTTTCCTGGAATGGGTATTCAGGGCAGTTGCAGAATCTAATTTTTCTACAATAACTCCTTATCAGTATCTGGAAAAATATCCTACAAACCAGATTGTGGATGTAAGTATGTCAAGCTGGGGAGCAAATGGATATTATGATGTATGGATTGACGGGTCAAATGATTATGTATACAGGCATCTGCATAAGGCGGCAGAAAGGATGATTGAAGCTGCAAATGGAAGAGAACCTCAAAATGAACTTGAATATAGAGCCCTTAACCAGATGGCAAGAGAACTTATGATGGCACAGACTTCCTGCTGGGAATTTATAATGTTTACAGGAACGATGGTAGGATACGCCCATAAAAAAGTAAGCGATCACATTCATAGACTGTTTAAGCTCTATGAAGATTTTAAGAATGGGATGCTTGATGAAGAATGGGTAAGGGAAATAGAGTCAAGGGATAACATATTCCCTGAAATAGAATACAGGATGTACAGAACGAGCTGGTTATAGAATATGAAATTAATATACAATAGTTAAGAATATCCAGATGGATTATATAAATAATTAATTGGAATATCCCTGTTTAGTTTAAGGACAGGGATATTTTATTGTTATTTATATGGAAGTCTTATAAGCATGCTACCTGAAAGTCAGTATACTGGATAGTATCACAAAGATATTAGAATAAAAGCACAACGATATGGAAGATTTAAATATGGATAAATTTAAAATCAAATATATAGAAAAATATGATATAATAAAAATAATAAATCTAAAAAAGCAGAAGGGGGAATAAATAAATGAGAGGTACAGTAGAAAATATTAAAGGAATAAATAGGAAACTGATTGGAATGGAAAAAAAGACAAATAAAAAAGAGAAATTTACATCAATAGAGCTTTTTGCAGGAGCTGGAGGGTTAGCCCTTGGTTTAGAGAAAGCAGGATTTGACACAATAGGACTGATAGAAATAGACAAAAGTGCTGCAAGGACATTGCAGAAAAATAGACCGGAATGGAATGTAATAAATGAAGATATAGAAAAAATATCGTTTCTAAATCTTGAAGAATTTTTTAGTGTAAAAAAGGGGGAATTGGATCTTCTTTCAGGAGGCGCACCTTGCCAAAGTTTTTCTTATGCAGGAAAAAGGCTTGGTCTTGAGGATGCCAGAGGAACGCTTTTCTATCATTATGCACTATTTCTTGAAAAACTTAAACCAAAAATGTTTATATTTGAAAATGTAAAGGGTCTTTTAACCCATGATAAAGGAAAGACATATCAGACTATACTTGAAATATTCAGACAGGCAGGATACAGTATACCAGAAAACCAGAAGGCAGTGCTAAATGCATGGGATTATGGAGTTGCTCAGAAACGGGAAAGACTTATAACTATAGGGATTCGTTCAGATTTATCGGATAATGTAAGGTTTGAATTTCCTAAAGTATATGACTATAAACTCGTATTAAGGGATATTCTTGAAAATGTTCCTGAAAGTGATGGGGCAAGTTATTCAGAGGAAAAAAAGGAAATATTTAAACTTGTACCTCAGGGAGGTTACTGGAAGGATATTCCTGAAGATATAGCCAGAAGATACATGAAAAGCTGTTGGTATATGGGAGGAGGAAGGACAGGAATATTAAGAAGGCTAAGTATGGATGAACCTTCGCTGACAGTACTTACTTCTCCTAGTCAGAAACAGACTGAGCGTTGCCATCCTTTAGAGGAAAGGCCTTTTACAGTAAGAGAAAATGCAAGATGTCAAAGCTTTCCTGATGAGTGGGAATTTTTAGGAAGTATTAATGAACAGTATAGGCAGGTTGGAAATGCAGTTCCTGTAAATTTAGCATACGAGATAGGATTAAATATAAGAAAGGTGCTGGAGAAAATATGATATGGGAAATTAACTTTATAAATGAAGAAAATTTTCGGAAACATGTAAGGGAAACTATAGAGAAATATGGAGAAAGGTTAAAACCTTTTAATCTTAGAGAATTCAATAAAAATGTAGTAGATCCTATAAAAATGATTTTTGATAAAAATATCTATGGAGTATCATGGGAAGAAATGATAAAAAATGAAATATTTAGACAGCGGGATAAATCAAATAATAATGCAATAGGTTATTTTCACCAGAATTTATTTTCATATATAAAGAATTGTCAAGTTCCAAAAGAAGGATGGGATGTTGTTTATGAAAATGTAGAAGACATACCATTATTCGGAGAAAAAGGCATAAAAAGAGTGTATGTAGAAATGAAAAATAAGCATAACACAATGAATTCAGCAGCAGCAGGTAAAATTTATATAAAAATGCAAAATCAGTTATTAAAAGATGATGAATGTGCCTGTTTTTTAGTAGAAGCCATTGCTAAGAAGTCCCAAAATATAAAATGGAAAACAACTATTGATAAAGTAGAAGTTGGTCATAAAAGAATAAGAAGAGTGAGCATGGATGAATTCTTTTCATTAGTAACAGGAGAAAAGGATGCTTTTTATAAAATTTGTAAAGTTTTACCAAAAATAATAAAAGATGTGATAAATAACAGGGAAAAAAGTTTACGTCCAAAAGATACAGTAACAGAAGAATTAAGGAAAATGATAGAAGACATGGAAGTGGAACCGGAAGATACAGCAATTCATATGGCGTTATATATATTAGGATTTGGTAGCTATAATGGATTTAAGAAATTAGAAATGGAAAGGGAATAAAATGATATATCTAGATAATGCAGCAAGTACAAAACCTAAAAAAGAAGTAATAGAAGTCATGGTGGAAACAATGAATAGAAATTATGCAAATCCTGATGCAATTCATGAGTTTTCCCATACCATTGCCCAGAAAATAAAGAAATCCAGGAAAATAGTGGGAGATTTTTTAGGAATTGACAGAAACAGGATATTTTTTACAGCAGGAGGAGGAGATGGCAATAATCTTCTATTACAAGGAATTGTAGAAGCCAATTCCAAAGTAAGAAGACATCTGGTCACGACAAAAATAGAGCATCCTACAGTATTTGAAGTATTTAAGTACTATGAAGCAAAAGGATTTGAAGTAGACTATATAGATGTAGACAGGGAAGGATATCTGAATCTGGAACAACTGAAAGAAACTGTAAGGGAAGATACATTGCTTGTTTCTATAGGAGCTGTAAATAGTGAAACAGGAGCAATACAGAATCTGAAGGCAGTTTCTGATATAGTAAAAGGAAAAAGCAGGGAAATCTATCTGCATACGGATTTTGTACAGGGTCTTGGATGTACAAAAATAAGATTTGATAAGACTGATATAGATGCAATAACTATAAGCAGCCATAAAATATATGGGCCGAAAGGGGTAGGAGCTATATATGTAAATGAAAGAATTAAGATTACCAATATAGTAAAAGGCTCCAATGATGGAAACGGAATAGTGAGAAGGACAATGGCATCAGAACTTATATTAGGTTTTACAAAGGCTATAGATCTGTTAAATAAGAATTACGAAAAAGATATGGAGTACATGCAGAGCTTAAAGGAATATTTTGTAGAGAGGATAAATGAAAATATCGAAGATGTTACATTTAATACTATTGTAGATATGGAAAAGTCCAGTCCTAAAATATTAAATGTCTCTTTTTTAGGTGTAAAAGGAGAAGTTCTTACTCATTTTTTAGGAATGAACGAAATATACGTATCTACAGGTTCAGCATGTTCATCAAAGAAAGGTAACAGCAGAATATTGGAAAATATGAGACTTAGCAAGGAGGAAATAGAGGGAGCCATAAGATTCAGTTTTTCATATGAAACTACAAAGGAAGAAATAGATGAAGTTGTGGATGCTCTGAAACTGAGCATTAGTCAGATAAGAAAGATGAGATAATGTTTAATTAGGTATAGAAAATGACATGATATCCATGAAAGGAAACTAAAATGAAAAAAGAATTATTAAATTCAGTAGGACTCTCCTATGGAGAACTCTCTTTAAAAGGAAAAAACAGGGGGCAGTTTGAAAAGATGCTTAAAAATAAGATAAACAGAGTTTTAAAAGGAATAGACTACAAATTGACAGATGATCTTTCAAAGCTGTATATAACTGCAGAAAATGAAAGAATAGGAGATATAACTGAAAGAATGAGGAAAGTGTTTGGAATAGTGGCACTAAATCCTTCAGTCAGAGTAGGATGTAATGACATAGAAATAAAATCCAGAATATTGGAAATAGCAGAAAATGCTTACGAAGAAGGAGCAAGAACTTTTAAAGTATCTGTAAACAGGAGTAATAAAAGTTTTGAGAAAAAGTCAATGGATTATGCAAAGGAACTGGGGGCACATGTACTCATAAACAGTCGGTTTGAGCATGTGAAAATGAAAGATCCTGATCTTCTTATAAATGTGGAAATAAGAAAAGATGTGTATATTTATACTGAAAGGATAAAAACTTATGGGGGGCTCCCGTTAGGTTCTACAGGGAAAGGACTTGTACTCCTTTCAGGAGGAATAGACAGTCCTGTAGCCTCGTTCATGATGGCAAAGCGAGGGATGCGTCTAAATTTTATAACGTTTCACAGCTTTCCCTTTACAAGCAGGCAGGCACTGGAAAAAATAAGGGAACTTTCTGAAATATTGTCAATATATACAGGGAAAACACGACTTTATACTTTAAATATACTAAAAATACAGCAGGCAATAAATGAAAAGACAAGAAAGGAACTGGCAACAATTCTTACAAGAAGGGCTATGATGAGGCTTGCTGAAAGAGTTGCCAGAAGTATGGAGTATCAAGCTCTGATAACGGGAGAAAGTCTGGGGCAGGTAGCATCGCAGACATTGGGAGGATTAACATGCACAAATGCTTCTGTTGAGACAATGCCTGTGTTCAGACCTCTAATAGGAATGGATAAGACAGAAATAATTGATATTGCTAAGGAAATAGGGACTTATGAGAAGTCGATAGAACCTCATGAAGATTCCTGTGTGATTTTTGCACCTAAACATCCTGTGACAAATCCCAAGCTGGAAGATGTAATGGAAGAAGAGGCAAAAATAGAAGATTATAATGAGCTGATAAATGAAATATTTGAGGAAAGGGAATTTTTTAATATAGACTAGAAGCAGTTATTATATAATATTAGAAAAAATTAACCGGGAATAGAGGTATATAATGAAATTAAATTTTGACAGGGTATTCCCCGTCAGGAACTTAACTAAAGAAAATATGAAGAAATGGTTTAGGGAAGCAGTCCAGATGATAAATCTCATATATCGTAACTATAGTGACGGAGAAACTCAGATACTGGCTATATCATTAACTTATTTTTCAATGCTGGCAATATTTCCAATAGCGGCTCTTGTTTTGGGAATAACAAAGGGGTTTGGTATTGACAGGCTCCTTATCCAGAAAATATTTGAACTTGTTCCACAGAATGAAGGTCTGGTAATAACAGTCCTTGATATTGCCAACAAGCTCCTTATTTCAACAGAAGGGAGCATCCTTACAGGTGTAGGAATTGTAGTTCTGATAAGTTCTTCAATAAAAGTTCTGATGGTACTGGAAGATTCATTTAATAAAATATGGCATGTAAATAAGAACAGATCTATTACAAGGAGAATCGTAGACTGTGTAGCAATTATATTCCTAGGGCCTATATTCCTTATAGTTATTGTAGCAACTAACTCATTTGTAATGGAGAAAATAAGCGAATTCTTTTTAGGAAAAATATTTGTAATAAATATATTTATCCAGATAATAGGTCCCCTGTTCTATGTATTGCTGTTTACTATGATATTTTATATTATTCCTAATACAAATGTGAAGCTGAAGCCAGCTTTTGTTTCAGGAGTGATAACTACGATACTTTGTTATGGATTAAAGACTGCCTTTGTATTTCTTCAGTCATCCATTACGAAATATAATGCAATTTATGGAAGTCTGGCTCTGATTCCAATATTCCTTGTATGGGTTCAGTATATATGGGTAACAGTATTGCTGGGGGCTCAGATTTCATTTTCAATACAGACATCGGATGAATTTATGTATAATGAAAAAGTAGAAATGCCGATAAAATTAAGGAAAGAGGCAGGTATTCTTATATCTTCGCTGATAATAAAAAGATTTAAAGAAAACGGAAATCCCTATACATGCACAGAACTGTCTAAGAGGCTTGGGATGGAAGTGCTGTTTATAAAGGATATTTTATCTGAACTGGAAAGGATGGGATTCATAAATGAAATCCTGATGGATCAGAATAAAGAAAGCGGATATCAGATAGGGTGTGATCCTGAAACATTTACAATAAATAGCTTTAATAGTAAATTTGAAGGAAGGAACAGTGACTATTATAGTGACATTTTTGATTATCTGGAGGAAGAAGATAAAGGAATACTGTCTGAAATAAGGGAAAATATTTCCTTTAAAAATAATACATTATTGAAAGATATGGGGGAAAAATAATAAAATATTAGAAATCAGGAGTTGAAATGAGATATTTTACAGAAATTA
>JBHACQ010000168.1:0-19113 GCA_041854625.1 Leptotrichia sp.
CTTTCTTTGCTTTTCTTTTCCTTCCTTTCTTCAATCAGGGAATAAGTAACCGGTATAAAAAACAATGTCAGTAATGTACACACTCCAAGCCCGAACATTACTGCTATGGCCATTCCCTGGTAATATGCCGCACTTCCGCCACCAATTGCCAGTGCCATCGGTATCCATCCAAGTACTGTTGTCAGTGTTGTCATAAGTATCGGCCTTAATCTTGAACCACAGGCTTCTATCAACGCTTCCCGTATAGTATACCCTTTCGCCCGTAATCCGGAGACAAAGTCAAGCAGTACTATCGCATTGTTAACTGCCATCCCAAACAGCATCAGTATACCCACCATTACGAACATGCTTAACTGTACCCTTGTTATCGCTAATCCCAGTATTACCCCTATCATGGACAGCGGTAATGTCGTCATCATCATTAGAGGCAGTATAAAGGACTCCAGCTGAACTGCCATTACAACATATACTAATACTATTGATAATAATATGGCATTCATTAACTGTCCTCCCATTTCAGCCTGCATCTCTGCATTTCCTGCCGTCCCCAGTTTGTATCCTGTCGCAGGATTTGATTTTTCAAATGCATCCTGTATAAATTTTGCGGCATCGTTAAAACCTTTTGAGCTGTCTAGATTTACTCCGACAGTCACTACTCTTGCCCCATTTGTAGTCTCTATTGCCGACGGACTTTCTTCCTGGACTATTGTAGCTATATCTCCAACCCTTATAAACTGGTTGTCTCCTGTCTTTATTTCAAGTGCCAGTATTTTATCTAAGGAATTTCTGTATTGCTCCTCCAGCCTTATTTTTACATCTAATGACTCTGTCCTCTCTGTTATTTCAATCGGGTCTACCCCTTGTACATACATTGCAAGTATGGATGTCAAGTTTGTGACATTTATCCCGTAACTTTCTGCCTTGACCCTGTTTATCTCTAATTTAGCCTGGGAATATCCCCCTTCAGATGAAGATTTAATATCTTCAAACCAGCTCTGTGTCTTCATCTGTTCTATTATTGAATTGGCAATCCTGTTTAATTCTGTTTCATCTTCTCCTGAAATCTCAAAGGAATAATCCTTTGTTACAGAGTTTCCGGCTGCCTTCTGAGGAACTATTGCCAGATCAATATTCGGAATATCTTTCAATTTTTCCCTCACACGGTCTATTGCCTTCATTGTATCTTTTGTAACATCAACATTTACTATCGCTGATGATTTTCTGGCAATTATATTTACATCCTTCGTCACAGGATCTTTTCTTATTATCCTTTCCATTTCCTTCGCTATTTTAAGTGAAACATCCAGATCCAGTCCTGTTGCGAGTGTAGCTACAACTCCGTATTCCTTGTTATCAACTTCAGGGAAGAATGTTGTTTTTACTGTCTGACCCAATCCAAATACTACAACAAAGAACAGCACTATAACTGATAATACTATTTTCCCCCTATTATCCAACGCCTTTGCTATCAATTCTTTATATTTATCCCTGAACGCATTATACTTCACAGCTTTCTCTGCATTCTTAGATATTTTCTCTACATCCAGGAAAATACTTGAAACCATCGGAATAAGCAGCATTGCTACGATAATGGAAGCTGACAGTGCAAACATCATTGAAAATGCTATACCTTTAAATACTTCCTTTGTAATGCCTTCAAATAATACAATCGGTAAAAATACACATACTGAAGTCGCTGTAGATGCCATCATAGGTAATATTACTTCATTTGTCCCCCGTATTGCTGCAACTAGTGCGGGTTCCCTGTTAACCTGTATATGGTCAAATATATTATCTAATGTTACGACGGCATTATCTACTAATGACCCTACTGCAAGTGACAGTCCCATTAACGAAACTAAATTTAGTGATATCCCCTGCGTAGTCAGTAAGAAGAACGTGAAAGCTGCAGATATAGGTATTGATAATCCCACTATTAAAGAAGCTTTTACATCCTTGAGGAAAACAAGTAACACTATTACTGCTATTATTAATGCCTGCAATCCTGAACTTGCAACATTAGAAATAGATTCCCTTACATCCTCACTGTTGTCTTCTATTATTACATAATCTGTCCCTTCCGGAAACAGCGGTTCTACTTCTTTCAATGTCTTTTTAGCTATATCTGCTATTTCAACAAGGTTTCCATCCTTACTTTTCTGTATTATTACCCCTACCATGTCCTGACCGTTATAGCTTATATATGAAGTCTGATCCTCTGTTCCGTATTCAACTTTTGCTACATCCATTAACCTTAAAGTCTGGTTATTGCTATTAGATATTATTATATTCTGGATCTGCTCTAATGTCTTTAACTGTCCGTCAACCTTTAAAATAAATTCTTTAGTCCCGTCAGTCAGTGTTCCTGCAGGAGATATTGTATTTGCTGCCTTTATTTTATTATATATCTCCCCTGGGGAAAGATTATATGCTTTTAGTTTATAGGGATCCAGTTCTACTTTCACCTGTCTTGTCTCATTTCCTGAGACTGATATATTTCCTACTCCTCTATTTCTTTTCAGCCTCGGTTCCAATGTCTCCTCAACAAATGATGTTATTAAGGCCTTATCTTTTCCTCTTATTCCTATAAGAAGAGCCATGTCAGAACTTCCTCCGCTTACATCCAGCTTAGATACTACCGGATCAGTGAAATTGTCATCATCAGGTAAGTCAGCTTTTATCTTATCTATTTCTGACTGAATCTGTACCTGTTTTATATCAGTGTCCACTCCATAGTTAAATTGTACCACTACTGCAGAAGTACTGAATGTTGATGTTGTCGTTATATTCTTTATTCCGTCGACATTTAATGCCGCTTCTTCTACCTTCTTAGAAACCTGTAGCCTCACATCCTCTGCCGCTGCTCCAGTCCAAGTCGTGTTTATTGCAACTATCGGCATGTTAAAATCAGGAAGCAGCTCCTGTTTCATCCCCTTCATTGCAACCAGACCGGCAAAAACCATAAAAATCAGTATCATGGTTGTGGAAACTACCCGTTTAGTTGCAAATTCTGCTACTGTCATTTTATATTTCCTCCACTTCAAGTTAAATATGCTCTATTTCCTATTTTACAATCCTTACACTTTCTCCCGGCTGTATTACATTCTGTCCATCAACAATAAGCTGGACTCCCATTGATATTCCTGTTCCTGTTACAGAAGCATTATTTTCATCCTGGTTAAGTATTTTTATAGGTACTGCCAGAGCTTTCCCATTCTTCACTATATAGACTACCTGCTCCACTCCCTTAACAACTATCGCCTTTTTCGGTATTATTATTCCTTCTTCTACTCCTGTATTCAGATTTACGGTTCCGTACATTCCACTCTTTATTTCTTTATTGCCATTAGGCATCTTGACTTTTACTATAAACTGTCGCGTAGAACTGTTTGCAGATGCTGATACTTCATAAACTGTCCCTGTCACTTCCTTGTTATTAAGTTCATTTATCTTTATTTTTGCCTCTGTCCCTACAGTTATTTTATTTATAATCTGTGGAGAAACTCCTACTTCCATTTTCATTTCATCTTCATTCACAAGAGTGAAAAGAGCTGAACCTACAGATACTTGCTGATACTGTTCCAGAGACATGTTAGCTATTGCTCCATTCCTGTTTACGGATATTACAGATTTACTGTCTGTATCCCTTGCCGTATCCAGATTCGCCTGGGCAGAACTCAGGTTATTTTCCATAGCCGCAAGATTTGCCTGGGCAGAACTATAGGCAGTCTTTGCAGAAAGGAATTCTGTTTCAGTTACCAGCCTCTTATCATAAAGCTTACGATATTTTTCATAATTAATCCTCGCTTCTTCAAGAGATGCCCTTGCTGAATTTATATTGGAAGAAGCTGTATTTACCCCTGCCTGGGCAGACTTTACACCTGATCTGGCAGCCTGGTTATCTATCGCTATTATTATTTGTCCGGCATTGACATAATCTCCATTTTTTGCATTCACAGCTGTAACCGTTCCTGATGCTGTAGCTGTATACGGGATTTCCTCTATTCCTTTTATAACCCCACTTGCAGTATATCCCAGTGACATATTACTGTCACTGATAACCTGAATTTTTACCGGTCTTGAATTATCCTCCTTAACTTCCTCCTTTTTCCCGCAGGATACTGCCAAGACTGATAATAATATTAACCCTGCTATATATTTCCTATCTATTTTCATCTTTATCCTCCATAATTGTAATTGTATTTTTCTGCTAATCCAGTAATGATCCGTACTGAGATATCAGATAATAATAATTCAGCCTGGAACTTAAATAGTTTGTCCTTGCCTGCCTCAGATTTCTCTCAGAAGTAAGCAAATCATTTAAGGTTATCAGCCTGTAGCTGTATCTTTCTACTTCCAGCTCATAATTTTCCTCTGCAATTTCTACTGCTGTCTTTAATGCTTCCAGACTCTTTTCAAGTGACTGTATCTTATAGTATACATTTTTCAGGTTGACCTTTAAATCATCCAATGTCTGTTCAGCCTTTAAATTGGATACCTCATAACTTTTTTCAGCCTTCCTTACTTCCAGTTTCTTTGCTCCCCAGTCAAATATATTCCATGTAAAATTTATTCCTACTAGTCCGTTGTAATTCTCAGTTTCTGCCAGATCCCTTATTTTAGAATGATTAGATAAAGTCCCATATTTGACTACTCCTGAAACTGTAGGTTTTAAATCTGCCTTTTCTATATTTATCATTTCCTTAGCTATCTTCTGACTTTTCAGTGCCATCTGATATTCTGTATTTTCTGTCTTCAGTTTTTCCAGGTCATCCTTCAGGTTAACTGACTTTGTAAAGATTTCATTTACTCCAAAAGGTACTATCTCTATATCCTTACCGTCCATTCCTATAAGGTTGCCTAATGTTTCCTTATTTATCTCTACTGTAGCTGCCTGTGATATTATATCCGCCTCCATTGCCTTTACACTTCTTTCTGCTTCAAGGAATTCCGGCTTTGTAACCATCCTTAATTCATATTTCTCCTGCTGTTCCTTAAAATTCTGATCAAGAGCTTCTTTAGACAGCTTATAGACTTCCAATATATTTTCTGCATCATATACATTTATATATGCCTGTACTGTATTCAAGATGACATCCTTCTTTGCCTTTTCTAAAGTAAGTTCTGCCAGATCCAGACTTTCTTTTCCTATCCTGATTCCTGATTTTATTGCTCCTCCCGTATAAATAGGCTGCGATAATGTCACACTATGGGAATATGACTGGTTCGTTCCTGCAATATCTTTAAAATATCTTCCTGCTGAAGCTGTATAGTCTACCGAAAAATAAGCTTTCTTCCATGCAGCATCCACATCTATCTTACTTTTTTCCACTTCCAGCATCTGCACTTTTATATTTTTATTATTCTTTAATGCCATTTCTGTAGCTTCCTGAACAGTTATCTTCTGTGAAAAAACTGTCTGTAATGATAATAATAAAAATAGTATTGCAATTCCTGATTTTCTATTTTCCATATTTCCTCCTGTTCCCTGTCAGTCCGTCGTATATAAAATTTATTATCTGACTCATTTCCTTTTCTTTTCTCTGGAGATATGTCTGTCTGTCCCCTATCCTGTTTTCAATTATTTCAGACCAGAAGTATTCCTCTACTGAAGTTTTTATATATTTTGTTATAAATTCCGGATCATAATCCGGATTCTCCAGTCTCTTAACTACATTTTCAATAAGAAACTCTTTTCCGATATTCCTAATTTCATCCCTTGCCTTGCATACTTCAGGATTTTTCATAATTTTGAGAAGATTCTGATTATTAATTTTATAAAAATTCGTTATAAATGCCTCGATTTTTAGAAAAAAATACTTCTCCATTATTTCCTTAGGACTTTTTGAAGTATCAATCCTGTTTATCATTTCAATATACTCATCTTTTAAGATTTTAAGGATTTCATTTAATACTTCCTCCTTTGAATTAAAATATGTATAAAAACTGCCTTTAGATATTCCAAGTGCTTTTGTTATATCTTCAACTTTTGTTTCTTCATATCCTATTTCTGAAAAAAGTTCCCTGCTTTTTTTTATTATAAGCTCTTTCTTTTCTAGTTTTGAAACCATTTCTCCTCTCCTTTTTATATTTTTTTAGATTTTTGTCAATATTTTTTTCCTTTATGCATCTTGTAAAGACTAGATATACTGCCATCAAAAAACTCACACTTTTAATTTAACATAAAATCCAGTTCCAGTTGACTGAATCCTATAAAAATATTGCCTGTTTAGACTGTTCTTTTAAGCAGGTAAATAGATTCATATATTTTAGTGAAAATATTTTGTAATATCATTAAATATTATAAAAGCCATTAAAAACAGAAGAAATATCATTCCTATAAGATGTATCTTCTCTTCCATTTTTTTATTTATCTTTATTCCCAGAAATTCAGGTATTACAAACAGAAGTCTTCCCCCGTCAAGAGCCGGGATAGGCAGAAGATTCATAATTCCTATATTTATTGAAAGTAAAATAAATATATGAACTAATGCCGTCATCCCTCCGACTTCATACGCTTCACCTACAAATTTAGGGAGCCCCACAGGACCTGTCATTTCTTTGACTGAAACCTTCCCTGTAATAAGCTGCTTTAGGCCTGAAAACATCATTTTAAAGTAATCTCCAAAAGAATACAGGGATATTTCCAGTTTCCTGAAAAGAGATGCTTCAGATTTTTTCACCTGTATTCCCAATAAATACCCATTTCTCTCCTTGCTATATGTCAACTTTATATTTTCAGTGACTTCCTTCCCATTCCTCAATACCTTTACCGGTATATCTTCTCCTCCATATTTCTTTTCACTGGTATTTATTTTTAAAACTTTGTTACTCACATCTCCCCAATTTTCTATTTTTTCCCCACCAATTTCAACAATCCTGTCTCCCTTTTCCAGCTTCCCTGCTGCATTTGAATCTTTCTGTACCGCCTCTATTACAGGAGCTACATATTTTGATGGTATTCTGTCTGTAACAGAATACATAAGAAATATTCCAATAAAAGCTGTTACAAAATTCATCATTACTCCAGCAATTAATACGACAAACCTGCTGAAGGGCGTTTTCGTATAAAATCCTCCCGGAACATCATCTTCAGGCTGCATTCCACCGATATTTACAAAACCTCCTAAAGGAAGTGCCCTTATTGAATAATCTGTTCCCCCCAGCTTCCTGGTAATTAATTTCGGACCCATTCCTATTGCAAATTCCAGGACAGGCATTTTATAATATTTTGCAGTTAAAAAATGCCCCAGTTCATGTAAAAATATAATAAGTCCCAGTATTATTATTGTAAAAAATATGCTCATCTATTTTCCCTTTCCATTTTATTTTATCCTGTTTTATGCTATAATTCATTTCAGTATTGCATTATTATAACATATATATCAGTATTCTGAAATATTAAGTCAAAATTTTTTAAGAAAGGAAAAACAAACTATGCAAAAAAAAGTTTCTATCTTTGGAGGGTTGCTTATTGTAATAGCTGCTATTATGTGGGGATTGGACGGTGTTCTTCTTACTCCTTCATATTTTTCAAAATTTCATTTTTATGATGTAAATTTTATAGTTTTTATTGCTCATGCAATTCCTACTTTTATTTTATCAATCTTATTTCCGGGGCAATATAAAAAAATTAAGGATTTTACTAAAAATGATTTCATATTCTTTATTCTGATTGCCCTGTTCGGAGGAGCAATAGGTACCCTTTCCATTGTAAAGGCATTACAGCTAAGTGAATTCAGTAAATTCAGCATCGTAATCCTTATTCAGAAAGCTCAGCCTATATTTGCAGTATTACTTGCCTTCCTTTTACTTAAGGAAAGACCTTCAAGAAGATTCTATGTCATCGCTGTAATCTCATTACTGTCTATATACCTGCTTACTTTTGAATTTAAAAGCCCTGTACTCCTTCCTAAAAATAATATAATGGCTGCGGCTTATTCTCTTCTTGCTGCATTCTCCTTCGGAAGTGCCACCGTTTTCGGGAAAAAGGCTATAAATAAATTTTCATTTTTAACAGGTACATTTTATAGATTCTTCTTTACAACAATAGTTATGCTCATATTTATATTATTTTCAGGAAATACTGAAAAAAGTATAAATATATATATGTCTAACAAGGGGCTTATAGGACTTTCAGTAGCAATTGCCATTTTTGGTCTTATGGCTATTCTTATTTACTATAACGGTCTCAAAAAGGTTACTGCGTCTGTTTCCACCTTCTGCGAACTTGCCTTCCCCCTGACTTCTGTCATAACTGAAGCTGTCATACTTAGAAGGTTTCTCTCCCCTGTCCAGTTTATTT
Organism: Leptotrichia sp.; assembly: GCA_041854625.1. GTDB lineage: Bacteria > Fusobacteriota > Fusobacteriia > Fusobacteriales > Leptotrichiaceae > Leptotrichia_A. Next base: position 8,306 of record JBHACQ010000168.1, read on the forward strand.
CAGCCGTTATCCTCATAATGTCCATCCTGTATCTGAATCTGGGGAAAGTAAAAGTCGATGTAAAGGAAATTGATAAAATAGAAGACATGGATATCTAACATATCCAGTTATTTACCCCCCTTTTTTCTCCAAATATTAAAAGGCTGTCTCTATATGACTTACTTCCGGTAAGTCATTTTGGAAGACAGCTTTCTTATCTTGTCTGTATAATATGTTATTTTTCTAATTCTGACTGGATATATCCTATTATCTCCAGAGCACATTCCTCTTCATCCCTGTTATGGAATATTTTTTCAAATGTGTGGCTTTTCGTCTTATAGACCTTGTCATAATAATTTTCAATCATATCCTTAATTACTGAATCATAGTTATTACAGTTCAGTTCCTCAATATATTCCCTTACTTTCTTTTCCCCCACATATCTTCCCAGCTTTTCAACAGTGCTGTTTATTTCATCCTTACTGTAATTTTCCTTGAGATATTCTTCCTTAATTATTTCAACTCTTTTTAGAATATCAGTATCTATAAACATTTTCCTTGCATTTATTACTTTTTCAAACAGGTATCCTGGCATAACCACACTTCCTATCCTTTTACTTTCCCCTTCTGTATAAATTATCGGTGTCTTGGAGAAAATAATGCTTTCAAGGACATATGCCTCAAAATTTTTCTGAGTCGAACATTTACCTAAACCTATCCCCCCTAATAATGATCCTCTGTGATTGGCACATCCTTCAAGATCCAGAACATCAAAACCTTTCTCACTGATTTTTTTCAATATCTTTGTCTTTCCTGAGCCTGTTTTCCCGTATAGTGCAATAAATTCCTTTTCATTAAGTAACAGAGGCAGATTTTCATTCAGGAACCTCCTGTACCCTTTATATCCTTCCTTCAGTTTTATTACTGGAAGGGAGAATTCCTTAAAAAGTGAAACAACAGAAGAAGACCTCATTCCTCCTCTTGCACAATATACTATTGTCTCTCTGCCTTTTTCCATATTTTTTTCGAATTCGGAATACATCGCCCCTACCTTAGGACCTACAATCCTTATTCCTTCCCTGACTGCTTCCTTTTTTCCCTGCTGTTTATAGAGTGTCCCTATATGCTTTCTTTCCTCATTGGAAAAAAGAGGGATATTTATAGCACCGGGTATATGTGCTTCTTCATATTCACAGGGACTCCTTACGTCTATAAACAGGGGTTTTTCCCCTTTCACCTTCTTTATTGTCTTTTCATAGCTTTGTTCAATAATCATAAATCCTTCTCCTAATTTAACTAAAAATATACCTTAAATTACTATAATTATAATAATCAAGGTATATCCCGTCTTTCAATATATCAAGCAGAATTACAGTAATTTACTGCTGTCTTTTTCTTCTCCTAATGAAGTGTCTATATCTTCATATCCTACTCCATTTGGAATAGATGTAAGGACCTTATCTGTAACTTTTGAAAGATGTGCATCCATTGCATAAGCGGCTCCACTAACAAAATCTATTACTCTCTGTCCTACTTCAAATTCAAGGAATTCAAGGCTGAATGTAACTACCTTCTTTTCCTTTATTGAGTCTGCAATTAATCTAGAATCTTCAAAAACTTTTGGTCTAATTATTGAAACATAGCTTACTTTCATTTTTCCTACTTCCTCCTTCTTTCCTCCGCCAAAAATACTCATAACTTTCTTTTCCTTTTCTTCTGGCTGATCAAACTCTATGTGATTATAAGTTTTATTCTGTACTTTAGGCTGCTGCTTTACAACAGCTTCTTCTTCAACAGTTTCATCTACAGCTGATGTTTCTTCCTCAACTTCTTCACCAAAAAATTCTAATATTTTCTGTTTAATTCCCAAAATATTAACCTCCTATCAATAGTATAATCTGCTTCCTATTCTAAGTATAGTCGCTCCGTTTTTCAGTGCTTCTATGTAATCATTGGACATACCCATAGAAAGCTCTTCCAGATAACCGTATTCCTTTTCATACTCTTTCTTTAAATTGAACATTCCCGAAAAATATTCTTCTATTTCCTTACTTTCAGCCTCAAGTGGAGCCATTGTCATAAAGCCTCTTATTCTGACATTCTGCATCGAAAAATATTTATCTGATTCTTTCCTGAAATCTTCAATGTAAATACCCGTTTTAGATTCCTCCTTAGAAATATTTATCTGAAGAAGACCGTCAACAGTCCTTTTATTTTCAGCTGCCTTCCTGTCAATTTCAGTCAGCAGTTCAAAAGAATCTATGGAATGTATCAGATTTACACTTTTTATTATATACTTTATTTTATTTTTTTGCAACCTTCCAATAAAATCCCATTTTAAATTTTTATACTTTTCAGCAGAAAATCTTTCCATCTTATCCCGATATAGCTGGGCCCTGTTTTCACCAAAATATGAATATCCCATATTTATAAGTTCTTCATGTTCATCTTCATTCAGATATTTAGTAACAAATAAAATTTTTACTTTTTCCGGATATGGAGAATATTTTCTTATATCTTCCAGAATTTCCTGATAATTCTGTTTAATTTTACTAGCATTAAGTTTCATCATTTCTCCTAACCTGATTTTAAAAATATATTTTCTTGTATTATACCTGTTTTTTTAAATAAATTCAACAAATACATTATTAGCAAGCAGAATTCCTTTTTTTGAAAGTCTTATTCGATATTTGCCGTCTACACATATTCTTTCTATAAGTTCCCTTTCAAGAAGTTTTTCTGTCTTCTCATTACGGATATCCTCTATCCCTTCCTGTACGAGTCTTAATCCAAGCATGTTATGTAGCTTAAAAGCTTCTGTTTCATCTATTATTTCTATTGTACTTTCATCTACCGGAATTTTTCCATCTTCGACACTTTTATAGTATTTTCTAAAAATTCTAGTATTACTGTATCTCCTACCCCTATAATAGCTTGCAGCACTAAGCCCGGCACCTATGAATTCTTTATTTTTCCAGTATTTCATATTATGCCTGCCAAAGTAATTTTTTTTAGAAAAATTTGATATTTCATAATGAATATACCCATTCTCCTCTAGAAATTCTATAATAAACTCATACATCTGGGCTTCCAGATCCTGATCAGTTTCCTCTAAAATACCTTTTTTAAGCTTACTCCAGAATACAGTCCCCTCTTCCCATATAAGGGAATATATGGAAATGTTTTCAGGAGAAAGTTCTACTATTTTCTTCAAGTCCTTTTCCAGATCCTCCATTGTCTGACCCGGTATACTGAACATCAGATCAGCAGAAATATTTTTAAATCCCGATTCCCTAGCATTCCAGAAGAGCTCTTCTGCCTCCGTCCCCATATGCTCCCGTCCAAGAAATTTTAATATATGATCCTGAAAGCTCTGTATTCCTATACTTAACCTGTTTATTCCTGCCTTTTTCAGTTCCCTTAACTTGTCTGCAGTTATTTTATCAGGATTCATTTCCAGGGTTATTTCTCCGTCACTTTTATAGTTTATATTTTCCATTATACGGGATATATGCCCGGCAGAAAGCAGGGAAGGGGTTCCTCCTCCAAAATAAACAGTATCATATTCATATTTAGGATATAGATTTATTTCTTTTATTAATGCCTGTACATATTTCTCATATTCATAACCCATATTCATGAATGTACAGAAATCACAGTAATCACACTTTCTGGTACAAAAAGGGATATGTAGATAAATTGCATCTACATTTTCCCTTTTATTTACCTTATTTTCTTTATTGATCATTTTTCAGTTATCCTTATAGTACAATTTTCAGACAGACTTCATATTAAAGTTTCAATATACTTTCAAAATCAGCCATTGCCTTGTCAAGTTTTGCCTTTACATTTTCATTCGAATCAGAATTTACACTGAAGTAGAATTTAATTTTAGGTTCTGTTCCTGAAGGTCTTGCTGTAATATATGTGTCATCTTCTAATACAAACTGAAGCACATTTTCCTTAGGAAGATGTATTTCTTTTACTTCCCCTGTTTCAAGGTTATATTCCTTATGGGAGTCAAAATCTCTTTTCATCTTTATTTTTTTCCCCATCAGTGTGTCTTTTACATTTTCCCTCAGATCAGCCATTAAAGCCGCCATCTTTTCAATTCCGTCTTTCCCCTTTAAAGTAACAGACTTGATTCCTTCCAGATAATATCCGAATTCCTTATATAAATTTTGAAGTTCATTGTAGATTGAGCTTCCTTTAGAATTATAATAAGCTGCCATTTCAGCTATTACCATTGATGTTACAAGGGCATCCTTATCCCTTGCATGTGTCCCTATAAGATATCCATAGCTTTCTTCAAATCCGAAGAGATAGCTTCCATCTAATGCACCTGATTCAAATTCCCTTATCTTCTCTCCTATGTATTTAAATCCTGTCAGTGTCTTCATTACTCCCACATTCCTTTTAGGAGCTATTACATCTATCATAGGTGTTGAAACTACAGTTGTAATTATCTGTGCATTTGCAGGGATATCCTTCTTATTATTCAGAAGATACTGAATAAGCAGAAGTCCTACCTGGTTTCCGTTAGGATAGTACCAATTATCCTTATCATCCTTTACTGCTATTCCTATCCTGTCAGCATCAGGATCATTTGCCATAACCAGTTTTGCCCCTATTTCATCAGCCAGCTTCACTCCTAATTCAAATGCCGCAACTTCTTCAGGATTTGCATAAACTACTGTAGGAAAGTTTCCATCAGGTTCTATCTGTTCCTTTACAACTTCATAAGTATATCCGAAATCAGATAATATTCTTTTCATAGGTCTTCCACCAGTTCCATGTAAAGGAGTGTACACTATTTTAAAATCTTCTTTTCCGTTAATATCGCTATTTATTGTCTGTTTCTTAATTTCAGCAATGTAATCATCATCAATTTTACTGTCTAATTCTATTATTAACCCCTGTTTTCTTCCTTCTTCCTCAGAAATAACCTTTATTTCTTCAAGTGTTGCAATTTTATTTACCTCTGCAACTATAGATGGTGCATGCGGATCTACAACCTGAGCTCCATCTTCCCAGTATACCTTATATCCATTATATTCCACAGGATTATGGCTTGCAGTGACCACTATTCCAGCCAGACATCCTTTATATCTTACACCATAAGACAGTTCCGGAGTTGATCTTAAATCTTCATAAATATATGCTTTTATTCCATTTGCTGCCATTACTCTTGCTGTATTTACTGCATATTCCCTGGAGCCTATCCTACAGTCATGAGCAATTATTATCCCCTTTTCCTTAGCTTCTTTCTCATTATACTTCATCATATAATTGGCAAGACCTTGTGTAGCCTTCCTAATTACATATTTATTAATCCTGTTTGTTCCTATGCCTCTTACCCCTCTAATTCCTCCAGTACCGAAACTCAGATCCTTAAAAAACCTGTCTTCAATTTCTTTCGGATTGTCCTTTAAACTTCTTAGCTCTTCCTTGTCTTTTTCATCAATTGATGTAGAATTTAACCAGTACTCATATTTTTTCATGAAATCCATAACGATATCCTCCCATTTTTTTTCTCTATTATAATTTTACCATATTTATCAAATTATACAAATAAATTTTAATATTTTTTATTACTATTATGAAATAAAGTTTTTTTTATCTGATTTACCCATATTAATATTAATACTAAAGACATCACTATAATATTTACTGTAAACGGAAGATAAGGATTCGCGGAAAGAAGATATCCTGACAGCAGGGAACCTGCCGCACTTCCTAAAAATCCCATAGCTGATACAACTCCCAGTATTTTCCCCTGTTCTTCCTTGTATCTCTTTGCTACTATACTATTTCCCAGAGATCTTGCAATTTCAAAAGTCATTGCATAAACTGCCATCAATACATATGAAATTTCTTCTAAATGAAGCCGGTAGAGTATTACTGCCATCAGTATAATTCCTGAGAATATCATTATTTTATAAATCAGGTCTTCCCTATATCTTGAAACCAGGTATACAAGAAGCATACTTGTTCCAAAAAATGCAAGCAGGGAAGAAGCCATTACAAATGTTCCGATCATATCAGATGATGCCTTAACATTAAATTTAAGGAAATACTCCAATGCACTCCTGTATGAATATATACCTATTCCTGACAGGAATATTATGAAACAGAAAAATTTAGAATACCCGTCCAGCTCCCCTATATATTTAAATACTGCAAAAGGATTCAGGTTCTTTTTCTCATTTTCAGGATTTTTTTCAGAATTTCCCTCTCCTTTCACAATTTCCTTTAAAAATATAAAAATCAGTACTGAAACGACAACCCCTAGTATAAACTGTAATCCGAAAGGATACCTTGTATCTATTCCTGCTATCATTCCTCCTGTTTTTTGACCTATCGCTCCCCCTATCACTGCCGCCGAACTGATTCTAGCAATATTTTTACTCTTTGTCTCAGGTGCAGACAGCTGACTTACATACCCAAATGCAACTGCATATGTTCCTCCTGCAGCAAATCCGGCTACTGCCCTGGCTAAGAAGACAACAGGAATATAATTGACAAATCCGAAAAATATCTGTGCTGTCCCATAAAGAAAAGGCATTAATACAAATATCTTCTTCATCCCGATATTGTCTGCTAATGCTCCAAGATAAGGAGATGAAATAAACATTGCTGTACTCATTACTGCCAGAAACTCCCCTGAAATACTTTTCTTCCAATTCCTTAACTCTATCAGCCCCGGTGTCGCAGGATGAGCTAAATTATATAATATTATACATAAGAACATCATTATTATCATTTTATTTATATTTTTTTTCTCCATTTTTTTCCTTTCCTTAATATGTGTACCTAAATAACTACTACTCCATCACTAAAATCCTTTTCAACCCTGTCAGCTTCACATATAACTGTGTATATTTTAAAGTCAAGCCTTTCCTTTTCTTCCTTCAGTATCTTCCTGAACTGATAGGTTATCCTGCATGCACCGTCTGTCACCATGAGAATATCTGCATTACTGTATACTTCACTTTCATTAATTATTTCAAGGGCTCGCTTTAATGGAGTTTCAAAATCTGTACCTCCTTCATAGCTTTTCTTTAGAAACCTTATCACCTTAAAAATCTCTTCTTCTCCACGAACAGATATTTCCTGAAGCTGCCCTTTTGCTCCAAATAATATTATATGAAGCTCCCTTTTTTCTTCCTTTAATATTTTAATTATTGCAAGAACTAAAGCTTTCGCCTTTAATACAGGAATCCCTTTCATACTTCCTGAGGTATCAAGACAGACTACTATCGGACCTTTAGTCCCTGATTTTTCTTCAGTTTTTTCTTCTTCAGCTTCATTATCGGATTTTATTTCATAGGTTAGAAGGCTGTTTTCAAGATATTTTGCATAAAATAAGTATTTTAGATTCTCATCTTCCAGATTTAAAAGTTCTGAAGGGAGTATCCTTGAAATATCACTGCTCCTGTTTATTCCGAATACTTCATCTCTGTTTATCCTTGCCACTCTACTTTTTTTATCCTTTTCATCTGAAATTCTCCCCTTCCCCAGTTTCCTCAGCACATCCTGAATATGCCTGTTCCTGTTCATTTCCTGGACAAGATGTTTAAATTCATCTCCCATTTCACGCAACTGCTTATATGAAAAATCCCCTCCAAGCCCTTTTAAGCTGCTTTCATTCTGTTCATATGAAAATATTATTTCTTCCAGTATTTTCAATATTTTAATAATAATCTTCATAATATAGTCCGGTATTTTTTCATCTGAAATTTCACGAAAAAAATCCCACATTTCATTTAATTCTTTTTGCAGATGCAGGATAATCTCGTCATTTAACGGAATTTCTTCATATTTTTTTATTGTCTGCCCGATATTTAGAAGTTTAAAGCTTTCCCTTTCCTCTTTTGATACCTCTTCATTTTCTTTTAAAATCTTATTATTCTCTTCTTCTGCCGCTGTTTCATCAAATTTCCATAGAAGCCATTTTGTTGCTCCGATTTTATTTTTTGCCTTCTGCTTTAAGAGACCTGTCTCAGAAAAAATTCTCTCTTCCAGATCTTTGCTGACATCAAAAAAATCTTGCCCTGAATAATCAAGACATTTTTTAGTAAAACTATGACTGTCCTTAAAGATTAATCCGAAATTATTCTTTAATCCTACATATTTTTCAGCTTTTTCACTTATCTGTAAATTTTCTACTGCACCTTCATTATTTACAGAAACATATATGCTTTCAGGAAATTCACAGCTCTTTAAAAATTCATCTACTGTAACTGATTTCACTTCACTTACCTGAGCTGATAAATTTTCTACGTCTATATTTACAATTCTGTTATTGCCGACATAAATACCTGACAATCCAAAATCACTATAGATTACACTTCCACATTTAGGTTTCACTTTCTTTCTATAATTCTTATTTATATAATATTTAATCGGTTTTACTAAATGGGATGTCAGTGATAACTGTATCTTCATCTATTCTCCAATTCCTTTAAGTCTATTTTTTCAGAAAATCAGTATATTCTTCTATTTTCATTCTTTACTTCCTGCCAACTGCACTCCTGCTAATAACTTAAGTCAAAAAGATTTCCTATAAGAAGACATTGTTTTTTATTTCCTTCAGTAATAATTCATTTGTTATTATTTCTTCTGAGGCAGTCCTGTTATTTTCAAGGAAATTTTCAATTTCCCTTCTGGTATTTTTTTCCTTCGCTATTATTTCAGACAGTTTCCCTACTATCTTCTGTACTGTCTCAATAGTCAGAAGCTTCTTATTTGTACCTTTATTATTATAAGCCCAGAATTCATTTGAAAAGAAGAGCCCTGAATCTTTAGTATTAAATAATATTATAATATTAGACTGTATGTAAAGCTTGTCCATATATATAATTTTAAGTTTCCTGTCCCTATAGAAGTCATCAATATTTCTTTCTATATCATTGTCTTCCATTCCTACTAGTTCCTTAAAGAGAAAGTTAATAAATTCTTTCCTCGATTCCTTTTCACATTCCCTGCTCATTTCAAAAAGGTCTATTTCCTTTTCTTCATTGAGGATACTTAATATCTCAAGATTTATCTCTTCTTTCCTTTCACCCCTTAATTCATCAATTGTCATTCCTTCTTCCTTTCCTTATACAATTTCATTTCCTTCTCTTGCTATATTCTTCTTTACTGTATCCAGTATAATTTTAGTGACCTTCTCAGCATTTTCAGGATTATTCCATAGACAGTTTGACAGCAGTACAACATCTGAATAATCTATCTTTCTTCTTCCATTAATATATGCAGATATTTTCATGAGCCTTACAATTTTTACAAGTTTCCTGTCTGAAATATTTTCATGTATGTCTTCCTTAAATATTCTGTTATATTCCTGTCTTATTTCTTTTATTATATTTTTTATATTCTCGGAAATTTCCACTTTCAGTGCCTCTTTCTGAATTTTCTCCAGTTCTTCCTCTGTAATTTTAAGGTCATATGGAATCTCCATTTTATCTGAAGATATTTCAAGAAGTTCTTCTATCCTGTCATCACTGATATAACCTACTATACTCCTTATTAAGAACCTGTCATAAAGTGCTGACAGCTCCTCATTTCCCAGAGGGAGTTCATTGGAAGCCCCTATCAGTGTCAGTAACGGTGTCCTTTCCTTTTTTATTCCGTTGTGGAATACTTTTTCGTTTAATATAGTCAGAAGAGTATTCAAAATAGAAGAATTTGCCTTAAAAATTTCGTCCAGAAATACAACTTTACTTGTAGGCATATAGCTTTCTGTATTTCTTTCAAATTTATCTTTCTGAAGTTTCCTTATTGAAAGTGGTCCAAATATTTCTTCCGGTGTAGTAAATTTTGTCAGAAGATACTCAAAATAACTTTCTTCCATCAGAATTTCGGTAAGTCTTCGTGAAATTTCACTTTTTGCAGTACCCGGAGGTCCTATTAATAACAGATTTTCTCCAGAAAGAACTGCAAGGAGACCTAGTTTAATTATTTTTTCTTTTCCTATAAGACCTTTATTCAGTTCAGAAAGAAGTTTCTTAATTTTTTCCCTCAATTTTATCACTCCTTAATCTAAATTTTACATACAAATATTTATATAGTAAAAAAACCAGAAAAACTCTGGTTTGATTTATTATAACTCCGTATCTCTAGAATAACCCTGGAATACTAACTCCACCAGTTACTACTTCCATTTCCTTTTCAGCCATTTCTTCAGCCTTTTCCAATATTTCATTTACTGCATTTATTATTAAATCTGAAACTATTGTGGAATCTCCTTCTTCAACTGCATCCTTTAAAACATCTAAAGAAATAGATAAATCAACTATCTGCTTCTGTCCATTTGCCTTTACAGTTATTCCTCCACCTGCAACAGAAGTTTCCACAAACTTGTCCTTTAATTCTTCTTGTATTTTAAGCATTTCCTGCTGCATAGCCTGAGCCTGTTTGATTATATCCTGCTGACTGCCTCCTTTTGAACCGCCTGCACTTTTTAATTTCCTAACCATAATTATATTTCCTCCTATGAAATTATAAAAACTGTTATTTTCATATTCCTATATCTTTAAATAAAAAAATGGTGGTGAGGGAAGGATTCGAACCTTCGAAGGCTGAGCCGGCAGATTTACAGTCTGCTCCCTTTGGCCACTCGGGAACCTCACCACATTCATTTAAGTGGTGCCGCTTGTCGGACTCGAACCAACCACCTGCTGATTACAAGTCAGCTGCTCTACCAGATGAGCTAAAGCGGCACAATATCCACACCTCTTAAATAAAGTGTCTATTAAATTAAATGGCGGAAGTGACGAGACTCGAACTCGCGACATCTTGCGTGACAGGCAAGCACTCTAACCAAC
>JBHACQ010000169.1:0-7919 GCA_041854625.1 Leptotrichia sp.
AAAAAGGATATGAAGGATTTAATATAAATGAATTCTGTAGGACGTATGATGTTTCCAAAGGTATACTTTATCATAATTTTTCCGGAAGAGATGAATTATATCTTGAAGGAGCAAAAAAATGTTATTCTGAATTTACAGAATTTCTGGAAAATTCAGGAAAGATATCAGATATAAGACAGTACATGAAAGTCAGGCTGAAATTTTTTCTGGAGCATCCTGTCTATGAAAAATTCTTTTTTGAAATACTGTTAAGACCACCCTTTAATCTGATAGAGGAAATCCGTACAATTCAGGAGAAGCAGCTGGAGTTTAATAAACAGGTGTTCAAAAATTTAATTACCGATGCTCCATTAAGGGAAAAAATGACAATAGAAGAAGCTCTGGATTACTTCGATATAATGCAGGAAGTATTTAACAGAAAATTCATAAAAATGTCAAAAAATGCTGAAAATCTGAATGTACTATCAAAATACCATGAAGAAAAAATAGAAGCGTTTATAGACTATCTCCTGTATGGAATAATAGAAAAACACTGATATTCCATATTATTTAAATATATATCAAAAAGGGTTATGCGTTATCCTTAATCAACGTAAATTTATTATATAAGGAAAGATATTATGAAAAATTTTTATGAAGAAAAAGACATGAAATGGATAAGGAAGGCGGCAGTTATTTCATTAACTTTATTATCTGTCCTGCTTTTTTTCAAGGTGTATGCATACTTTGAAAATTCAGTCCAGGTTATAATAGGGACAACGTTCCCCTTTATCCTTTCTTTTATAATAGTGTATACTCTCATGCCTTTTATCAACATTCTAAGTGAGAAGTTCAAGATGAAGAGGGGTGTTTCCATAACATTGGTTCTCTGCCTGTTTTTCCTGTTTTTCATATATGTTATACTGGCTGTCATTCCTTTACTGGCTGAACAGCTTGGAAGTTTTATAGGATTTATAAGCAGGAATCAGGATACATACCAGAAAAATCTGCTACAGTTTCTGGAAACCAACAACATCAGTATAAAAAGCTCCATCATAAATTCAAAGGAAATGATAGCAGGACAGGTTTTTAAAGTCATAGGCTCCAGCATATCCTTTCTGACAGGTTCTTTCAGCCTTATCTTTATGACTCCTGTATTTACCATAATGCTCATATACAGTTATGACAGCATTGGAAAAGGAATAAAGAAGAATCTGATAGAATTTAACAAGGAAAAATGGATTCCCCTTATAAGTCAGATAGATAATGCTATAGGAAGATATATAAAAGTAACAGTTCTAGACAGTATTATAGTAGGAACCTGTTCCTATATAGTATTCTTCTTTTTAAAACTGGAATATAGCCCACTTTTTGCCATAATGATAGGAGCATGGAATGCCATCCCTTTCATAGGGCCATTTATAGGACTGATTCCTGCTGTACTTTATGCAGCCACTAAGTCATTTAAACTGGTTGTGCTTATTATAGTCCTCATAACAATTGTCCAGACTATAGAGGCAAATATATTAAAACCATGGATGACAAGTAAGTCTGTAGATATACATCCTATTACAACTCTCCTTGTTGTACTTGTAGGAGGAGCATTATTCGGAATGGGTGGGGCATTTGTAGCTATCCCTGTATACATAGTAATGAAGCTGACCTTCATTTTCTGCATTAAAAACAGGCAGGAACAGCAGTAAAAAATTTAAATAGATTATAAATTTATTACATAGGTGCTTGTAAATAGGTACTTGTAAAGCAAATGTACTTTTTGAGAAATTGAAAAGTACCAAAAATTATTATATTAAAGGAGGAACAATGATTCAAAGTCTAGGAAGTCTAATGACATGGGTAATTTCCCTTGAACATCTGCATTTATTTTTATTTCTGGTGTTTCTTGTATCGATACTTGTATCGGAAAAAACTCCAGAAAGCATGATGGCATGGATATTTACAATAACAGTTTTTCCATTCGGAGGAATAGTGCTCTATCTACTTTTCGGAGTAAACTGGAGAAAAAGAAGAGTCGTCTCTTCTCAGGAAACGGTAAAGGATAAAAGGAAATCCAGAAATTTTTTAGAATACGATACATCCCAGGCTTTCCATTCAGAAAAACTTAAAGCCAGAAATCCTTCAGAAATTTTAGAAAAATCAGGAATAGGAAATAAAGGAAGAAAAATATCTGAAATGCTATACAAGACTGAAGGTACATACCTGACAGCAAATTCTTCCTATGAGCTTTTCTATGACGGAAAGGAAGCTTTTGATTCTATAATTTCAGATATCCGTAAAGCAGAAAAAAGTATATATATGGAATATTTCATATGGCGTTCAGATGAACTGGGGGAAAAAATAAAGGACGAATTACTAAAGAAAGCAAAAGAAGGATTAAAAATAAAGCTTCTTTTTGACGGTATGGGATCTCTAGGCACAATTTCCGGAAAATACAAGAAGGAACTGGAAGATGCGGGAGTTGAATTCAAATATTTCCTGGATGTTAAATTTTCCTTATCAAAAATGAACTATAGAAATCACAGGAAAATGACAATAATTGATAACAGGATACTCCATAGCGGCGGAATGAACCTCGGAATAGAATACATAACTGGCGGAGAACGGTTTGAAAGCTGGAGGGACAGTAATTTCAGAGTTGAAGGGGAACTTACAGTCCACTATCTGGCAATATTCATTACCGACTGGTTAAATAGCAAGGGAAAAATGGACTTTGACATGGAAGATATAGATAAAACTATAAAGGAAAATGAAAAGAACAGGGATAATATATCTACCTCATATTTAATGCAGGTATCCTCAAGCGGTCCGGACACAGTATGGACTTCACTAAAAAACCTGTATTCACAGATGATAACATCAGCAGATGAAGAAGTCCTTATTCAGAGCCCTTATTTTGTGCCTGATATGTCCCTGATTTCACAGATGAAGATAGCGGCTCTCTCAGGAGTAAAAATAAAGCTTATGATTGCAGGAGTTCCTGATCAGAAAACACCTTACTGGATTGCAGAAACTCATTTCAGGGAGCTTCTGTCTGCAGGAGTGGAAATATACAGATACAATGCCGGATTCATACATTGCAAGAATATTATTACTGATGGAAAAATCTCCACTATGGGAACATGTAACTTTGACATGAGGAGCTTTGAAATAAACTATGAAGTAAACACTGTATTCTATAATGAAGAAATAAGTCAGAATATGAGAAGGCAGTTCTATGAAGACATCGAAAAATGTGAGACAGTTACACTGGAAAACATCCAGAAGTCCGGTTTCCTTGGAAAACTGAGAAATTCTGCACTGAAAGTACTTTCCCCTATAATGTAGGGATGAAAAATACAATAAATAAAATAGCATATTTTTATATAAAATATTTCAATGAAAGGGAAAAAGATGATTATACCAATATTTAAACTTCTCCTGTCGGGGGTTATAGCCCTTCTGATAGGAAAACTAATATCAAAAGTGAAACTTCCTTCTATATTAGGATGGCTAATTGCAGGTATGATAGTGGGTCCTCATGCATTAAAGCTTATTAACAGTGATATACTGGACTCCGGATGGTATCATACACTTATTCATGTACTGGAATGTGCAGTTGGACTGATGATAGGAACTGAGCTTGTCTGGAGCCAGCTGAAAAAGTCAGGAAAATCAATTATCATTACTACACTGACACAGTCTCTGGGTACTTTTATCCTTGTATCACTAGTATTCGGGATAGTATTTAAGCTTATGGGGATTCCCGTATATCTGGCCTTCATATTCGGAGGGATTGCACTTGCCACAGCCCCGGCTCCGGCTCTTTCCATCGTAAAGGAATTCAAGACTGACGGACCTGTCACAAGGACACTCATACCGATGGCGGCACTGGATGATATAGTGGGAGTCGTAGTATTCTTCATTACAATGACTATAGTGGCAGGAAGGATTTCAGGACAGAAGCTTCCTATATACATGATTTTCATTGTCGTCCTTCTCCCTTTCGTAATAGGGACGATTACAGGAATTCCAACAGGATTCCTTCTAAAAAAGAGGCACTCCAGGGAAATTACGCTGCTTATACTTATTCTAACTATTTTAGTTACTTCAGCTCTGGGATTTGCAGTAAATAAATATCTTCTGCCTAAGCCTATACTGAACTTCATGTTAATCGGAATGGCTTTTTCAGCAGCATTTTCTAATATAATTTCCCACGAAAGGCTTGAAGAAATACTGAAGGAATTCAATCCAATTTTAATGGTGTGTATGATTTTTGTAATATTAAATCTTGGAGCTCCTCTTGACTATCATCTCATAATGGGGGCAGGACTGTTTACGGCCATATACATAGCTGTCCGTGCAGCAGGAAAATATTTTGGGGCAAGATTTGGAGCAAATATTACAGGTTCTCCTGAAACTGTAAAAAAATATCTCGGTCTTACCTTGCTGCCTCATTCGGGAGTATCATTAGTATTTACAGGGATTGCAGTGACAATCCTATCAAAGGCTGTTCCTGAAAATGCAGCAATCATACAGGGAACTATCGCTGCTGCTGCAGTAATAAATGAAGTTATTGCAGTAATTATAGCAAAAAAGGCTTTTGAATGGTCAGGAGAATTTAATAAAGCTAAATAATAAAGATTCAACAATACTAGGGAGAATTTTTTATCGTATATATAAAATTCTAAATAATTTGAAAGGAGAAAGAACAAATATGAAAAATTCAAGATGGTTATCACTTATTGCGGGGGTTTTACTTATAATATCAAGTATTTTTGTATTCAGGCACCCGATAGCAAATTTAGTTACACTTGCTTTCCTGCTCTCTTTTACTATGCTGGTGAGCGGTATTGCAGAAATAGCGGCATTCTTCACACTTCCTAAGGAAGATAAGAAAAGGGCATGGACACTGGTAAGCGGTATACTGACAGTAATTATATCCTTATGGCTTCTATCAAGCAGTTTCATTGAAATGTCAATGATGATGCCTACAATCTTCGCTTTCTGGATTATGATGTCAGGAATTACACGTATGGTTGCAGGAATACAACTTAAGGAAACAGGATTTACAGTTTTAGGTATAATCGGTATAATAGTAGGCTTCATCCTGTTATACCATCCGTTATTCTCAGGTCTTATGATGTCCGGTATGATTGCAGGAGTCTTTATGTATCAGGGAATAGTTTCCATCACTTCATTCTTTACATCAAAGAAATAATATAAAAATAATAATAAAAACGGGAACTGTCTCTAAAGCAATAATTTATATATAAAGTAATATATGAAAGTAATATATGAAAAACTTTTATTCAATTGAGAAACTTTACTTATGGAAAATATCAGTTTGCTAAGAAAAAATGGAAATTTAAGACCATTTTTTCTAATGCTCACTTTCTATTTTCCATTGTAAAGATTTCTAATATTTCATAAAAATTTTTCATTATTTACTTGTATTTAATTATTTTAGAAACAGCCTCATTTTTATTATTTATATTTTTTCTTCAAAGGGGGCAGTAAGCTGTTTCCACCCTGTTTTGCCCTCTCCCATAGGAAATCTCCAAGATCATATCTGTCTTCTCTTTCAGGATCAAGCTCCGTAACAATTTCTTCTTCCCTATTTTCAGCAATAAGGGTTCCAATATTAGGATTTACAATTACAGTCTTACCTAAGGCTATAAATTCAGCCCATCCCGTTTTCAATGCCCTTTCTATCTCTTCACCTGTATAAAGTCCGCCTACACCTATAAGAGGAAGTTTCCCATCTATACGTTCATGGATAAGCTTTATTGCTTCCATGTCTGTATCCGCCCCACGGAAAGCCTTAATGTAAAAATCCGGCAGGGAGACATGAAGATACTGCAGCGGTTTTTCCTTAAGACTGTCAATGAGCATAAAGGTTTCAGCCATTGTAAGCCCTTTTTCATCAGGCTCTTCGGGTGAGAAACGGTAGCCGATTATAAATTTATCAGCACCATATTTCTTCTTAGCTTCAACAACAGAATCTATAACTGCAAGAGGAAATTTCATCCTTTTCTGTATACTTCCTCCCCATTCATCATTTCTGGAATTGGTCTTTTCAGAATAAAACTGCTGTATGAGGTATCTGTTTGCCCCATGGATTTCCACTCCGTCAAATCCAGCCTTTATCGCCAGTTCTGTAGCACTGCCAAAAGCTTTTATCACATCTTCAATTTCCTTTACAGTAATTTCTCTTGCACCTGTCTCATCATCATAACTTGGTGCTACAATATCATTGTTATTAAGCTCCCTGATAGCAAGCCGTCCTCCATGATGTATCTGCAGTATCGCCTTTGTCCCTTGTGCCTTTAGCATTTCTGAAACTTTTCTAAGGCTAGGTACATGTTCTTCCCCTATTGCTTCAGGCTGACCGTTAAATGCCTTTCCGCCCTTACACACTAAAGTTGCTTCTACAATGAACATCCCCATATTTTCTCCACGCTTTTTCATAAAATTAAAATCCTTTTCTGAAAAAGTTCCATCCTGATTAGCAACAAACAAAGTCATAGGAGTTACTACCATTCTATTTTTAATTTCTACACCGTTATTTAAAGTATATTTTTCAAAGATTTTTTCTCTTCTCATGTTATTCGCCTCATATTTATTTTATAATTTCATTTAAAGCTTTCATATAAAATTTACAATATTCCTATCCTAAAAACAGGAAATTCTTGCTATTATTTTAAATTTACTTCTATTTCTCCTATATTTGTAAAAATACTGCCAGAATTTTTTAAAACTAGGTTAGGAGAATTTGCCACATTATCCGGTATATCATAAAATATTTTTCCTGTTACTTCTGTTCCTGGATTTATATTTTTAAAATCCATCTCATCCTTTACAAATAAAGATGTCGGAGAATATTTATTATTATCCATTAATATATAGAAATCTCCACTTTCAAAAGTCACCATTGAATTTGACATATTTTTTACTTTTACTGTCAATACTAAAAAACTGTTACCTTCAGAATCTGGTTTAATATTTTCTGCGTTCTTTGTCACTTCCTTTGAAACTACTGTAAATTCTACCTTGTCTGTTTTCAATACTTCTGTAGTATTAGCTTTTTTTACATCTTTTGAATTGGTATTATTATTATCATTAGTAATATCAGTAAGATTTTCTAAATTAACGGAATTTCCTGCTCCTTTAAATATTTCATCTGAACCTATCGCTGATTCACCTAACTTCAGGAATCCAAGTGTAATCATATCAATATAATCCTTATTTTTACTATTGTTATAGTCAATTTCCCATTCTTTTCCATTCTTCTTAAAATATACATCTATATTTTTTTCTGTATACTTC
Source organism: Leptotrichia sp. (assembly GCA_041854625.1). GTDB lineage: Bacteria > Fusobacteriota > Fusobacteriia > Fusobacteriales > Leptotrichiaceae > Leptotrichia_A. Next base: position 7,303 of record JBHACQ010000169.1, read on the forward strand.
AAATCAGCAGAATTTAATTTTTCCGTAAAGAAATCACTCATAATTTTCTCACTCTGATTCATAATTTTTTCTGGATCTGTCTCTAAATTTTTTCCGCCTATCTCTGAAAGCTTTTTCATATATTCCGGAAAATAGGATGACAGGTCAGGAGCTTTCATATCCAGATTTATAACTGCAGTATCACCAGTAACTTTAGTATTCTTAATTTTATAAGACAGTTTCTTGTAGCCATTCAGATACATTTTTGATATTTCATCATTAAACTGAAGTTCTAAACCTGGAGTCAGTTTTTTTATTTTTTCTATATCGCCACTCTGTAAAGCACTCAGCATTTTTTCAAAGTCTTTCTGGACTTTTGGTGCACCACAGCTAAATAATAAAATTACTGATAACAGAACTGTTAATATTCTTTTCATTTGAAATCACTCCCTATAATTTTATAGATATATTATAACTTAAAATTCTTAAAAATAAAAGTCAATTTTATATAATCTGATTTTTATAGTATTTAATGTGCCTAATCCTAGAATTTACAATCATTTTATAGATTTAAATATTATTTCTTTAAATTTGATTGCTTTTTTTATTAGTATTATTATTTTATAAATTAAATTTAT
>JBHACQ010000170.1:0-5783 GCA_041854625.1 Leptotrichia sp.
AAAATTTTTTAAAATTGAGAAAAGAAATGTTGGAAAAATTTAAGGTGGATTTTAAAGAACATTTGGAGTTAGGGGAAAAGAAAATTCCTATAAAAACTATAGGACCAATAAATGGAGTGTACCTTGAACGTGGAGAAAAGACATATTTTATACGTCCAAGAATAAGAGCAGGAATTATGAATCTTAGACAGCTTAGTAAAATAAATGAACTTTCCAGGAAATATGGAGATGGAGAAATAAAGCTTACTACACGACATGGAATACAGTTAAGGGGAATAAAAGGAGAAAACGTATTTGACGTTATAAATGAATTAGAGAAAGTAGAGCTTTATACTCAAGCAGTAGGAGGTAAAAGTATAAGGGGAATGGTAGTTTCTCCTTATAGTGGATTTGAAGAAGAAGAATTTAATGTTGTACCTTATGCTAAAAAATCAGTAGATTACCTGATACAGAATAAGGATACATATACTTTACCAGGAAAATTAAAATTTGCTGTGTCAAATAGTATAGAAGATACAGCAAATGCAAAATATTCAGACATGGGATTTATAGCTAGAAAAATCAATGGCAAAAAATATTTTGACATATATTTTGATTTTGGATTAAATCTTTCTATGAAAAATCCTTATAAATATTCAGAAATGATAAAAGCCGAGGAAATGCTTTATTATATGAGAGCAACTGTCATGATATTTAAAGATAATATGGATACAAAAAATCCAAGGGCAAGATTAAGAACGATGAACAGAATGACAGGATTAGATAATTTTGAGGAAAAATATAGGAAGTACTTGGAAAAAGCCAGAAATGAAATAGATTCCATGCTAGATATACAGGAACTTTATTCAGAATCAGATGAAGGATTTGAAGAGAAATACTGGGCTAAAGAAATAAATTCTGAAAATAAGAATATAGATGAGAGGCTTTTCATTAATATAAGGGAGAGCGTACATGAAAAAGGAATTTATTCGATACGGTTAAAGTATTCAGGAGGAGTAATAAGAAGAGGAGAACTTCAAAAATTAATTGATTATCTGGAAAAACTGGAGCACAATATAATAATAAAATTAACAAATAGCCAGGATATTATACTTTTCTATCTAAATGGAGATGAAATATTGTATATTCTGGAAAATTTTAAAGAAAGACTCGTATTAAATGATTTAGAGGAAAGTATAACATGTACAGGAATTCCAAAGTGCAGATTAGCTCTGACATCAAGTAAGGCAACATTAAAAAAAGTAATGGAGGAATTAGATAAGAAAGATGTTACATTAAGGGACGAACTTCCACTTCTCAGAATATCAGGATGTCCAAACTCATGTAGCCTTACATTTAAAGGGAACCTAGGGTTTTCAGGGCGATTCAAGACAGTGAATGAAGAAAAGAAGATAGCATATACTTTATTAAGTGAAAACAAAAATATTAATAGCTCAGGAAAAGAAATAATTCTGGAAGAGGATTTACCTAAATTGTTAATTGAGCTTGCTGAAGGAAAAAAGAAAAGTAAGATAAAAGATTTTAATAACTACATAAATGAAAATCCAGAAGAGGTTAATAGTATAATTGAAAAATATATTTAACCAGGAAAAATAATATTATAAATGAAAAAATTGTGAAGCTGCTGATATATATAAATATGTACTGGAAGACTGGATAATAAAATTAAAAAGTTTAAGGTACATATTTTTATTATCTGATTAAGTTTAATATTTATCATCGCAAAAAAAACTATCACAAGATTTTTCTGTGATAGTCCATATTTAATTTACTCTATTAATTATTATAAGAATTACAAGCTGTTATGACAGCGATAGTAAAATAATTTACATCAAGTCCTCTTTTTTCAAGTGTTGAAATAGTTTTTTGTGTAGGGCTTTATGGTGCGAGTGGTGGGATTTGAACCCACACGGACTGAGTCCACTGCTCCCTGAAAACAGCGTGTCTACCGTTCCACCACACTCGCATACAATTATTTTACTATATTTTTTAGAAAAATTCAATAGCAAATTTTCATATTTTTTGTAATTTTGTGTTCAGCTGTCAAACATTTGTTACAAAAAGAATTATAATTTATGTAAAAATATATATCTTACTACAGGTTCAAATAAGGATTGAATCTAAGTTACGATGCATTAAACTTCTTATAATACACGGCTGTATATATTTCCCTACATATTAAAGTATTTACAGAAAGGATGGGAAAATAATACAGCACTTACTGAAGCTTCAGGATACATCATATATCCTTCTGTAAGTTTTATTCCCAATCTTTCAGGTTTTAAAAGCCTGAATAGCTTTTCCTGATCTGAAAGATCCGGACAGGCCGGATATCCAAAAGAATAACGTTTTCCTTGATATCTAGCCCTATGAAGTTCATCAATGCTGATGTTTTCATCAATAATTCCAACATCTTTCCTCATTAACTGATGGATGTATTCTGCAGCAGATTCTGCAAGTTCAAGTCCAATAGAATTTACAAGATGACCTCTGTAGAACTCTCCTTTGGCAAGAAGATCATTGGAAACTAGACGGGATTTTTCTCCTGCCGTAACTACAAACATACCCATATAGTCAATTCCTTCAGGATTTACATAATCATTGAGGGAAAGATATTCTCCCCATTTTTGCCTAGGGAATGAAAAAGTTTCCAGAACTTCATTTAGATTATCAGAAAGTATTTCTATGCTGTTTCCTGCTTTTCTTACAGGGAAATATTTGTAAACAGCCTTAATATCAAAATATTCATCTCCATGATTTATAATATCAAGAATTTCATTATAAATCTTAATAGCTTTCGGGTCTTTCTTGGCAAGGAGATCGCTTATCACCCATTTCATTCCAAGATGCCGTCCTATAAGCATTTGGAGATTCATATAAGGAAACACCTCTTTTGCAGGAATATTTGTTATAATCTGCTTGTTTAAGGTAGAAGGCTCATATATTCTCTTGAAATCATAAGTAGGAAGCTCTACATTGGAAAAATCAAATGATTCATCAACATTTTTAATTTCACCTACTGTCTGACGTACTTCCAGTTTTTCCAGAGCCTTTTCATCCTTAATGAGAAGCATATCCCTACGTGACTGAAGATATTGTTTGAATTCTTCAAACTTAGGAGGATCAATCATCTTATTTAAATCTGACAGGGCAGTCATTGCATCCTTAGAATAAATTACAATATTATTCTGATAGGAAGGTTCAATTTTATTTATAGTAAATTTTTCAGTAAGGGCAGCTCCACCTACAAAAATCGGGATATTGATTCCGGCCTCCCTTAATACTGCAACTGTGTTGACCATTTCTGCAGCAGATTTCACAAGAAGTCCTGAAAGACCAAGGAAATCAGCCTTTTCACTTATGACGGCTTCCCTTATCTTTTCAGCAGGAGTATTTATTCCAAGATCAACAACATCATATCCGTTGTTTCCTATTATAATTCCTACAAGGTTTTTACCTATATCATGAACATCTCCTTTCACAGTAGCCATTATAACTTTTCCCTTAGTTGAAGATTCAGATTTCTCCATAAATTTTTCCAGATAGGAAACAGAGGCTTTCATAACTTCTGCACTTTGAAGTACTTCAGCAACTATAAGGTCATTATTGTTAAAGAGCCGACCGACTTCATCCATTCCTGTCATTAAAGGACCATTTATAATATCGAGGGGAGAATATTTTTCAAGTAATATATCCAGAAGTTCTGTCAGGTCCTTTTTACTGCCTTCCACCACAAGGTTGGCAACTTTTTCTTCAGGAGTCATACTGCTTGTATCAGTCTTTTTTTCTACTCCTTTCTTTTCACGATAAAATGCTACAAAATCCGCTACAGTATCATCGTTTGTGTTAAAGAGGAGGGCTTCGGAAAGTTCTTTTTCTTTTTCAGAAATATTTCCAACAGGAATAAGTTTTTCAGTATTTACAATGGCATAATCAAGTCCTGCTTCATAGGCCTTCTGCATATAGTAGCTGTTAAGTACCTCTCTTCCGGCAATTGGAAGACCGAAGGAGACATTACTTACTCCCAGTATAGTCTTTACATTAGGCATCTCTTTTTTGATTTCTCTTATAGCTTCAATAGTGGCAGTAGCAGATCCTATATATTTCTGGTCACCTGTGGCAACTGGAAAGACAAGGGTGTCAAATATAATATCCCTTTCATCAATACCATATTTTTTAGTCAGAAGTTCATAACTCCTTTTTGCCACCCTGATTTTCTTTTCAAGGGAAACAGCCATTCCTTCTTCATCGATTAAACCGACTACGACAGCTGCACCAAACTTTTTTATTATTTCAGACATTTCAAGAAACTTCTTCTCTCCTTCTTCAAGGTTTATAGAATTAATAATTCCTTTTCCCTGGAGATAAGTAAGTCCTTCTTCTATGACTTTTATATCTGTTGAATCAAGCATTATAGGAACTTTGGCAAATTTTGAGACTTTTTCAAGGAATGCTTTCATGTCACTTATTTCATCCCTGTCAGGGTTCGCAAGGCATATATCAATGACATCTGCGTCTCCTTTTATCTGAAGTCTTGCCACTTCTGTAGCTTCATCAAATTTTTCTGCGACAATCAGATTTTTAAATATACGGGAACCTATGACATTTGTCCTTTCGCCTACATATATAGGTCTGTCTTCCTGCTGCTGTAAAGTTATAAGTCCACTGACTCCAGTATTATTTTTTCTGTCCTTATCTATTTTCCTAGGAGAATATCCGATGGTTTTTTCCTTTATTTTCTGTATATGCTCAGGGGTAGTTCCACAGCAACCGCCTACAATATTTAGGAAAGCGTTCTGGAAGAAAGGTTCTATTTTTGCTGAAAGAGTTTCAGGCGTTTCTTCATATTTTCCTTCCTCATTTGGAAGACCTGCATTTGGATAGACAGAAATATATGTATCAGATACATTATTTAAAGTTTTCAGGAACTGTGTCATAAATTCTGGCCCTGTTGCACAGTTTAATCCTACGCAAAGAGGATTCATATGGTTTACAGCATAATAAAAGGCATCTGCTGTCTGTCCTGCCAGGGTAGTTCCTGTACTTTCGATAGTAAAGGAAAGCATAAGAGGAACATTATACCTTTCTTCTGCAGCTTTCTGTAATCCTAGATATGCTGCCTTCAGATTTCTTGTATCCTGTATTGTCTCAAAAAGGATAAGATCCACGCCTCCTTCAAGAAGACCTGAAACGGCAGTGTAGTAGGAATGGATAAGCTCTTTAAAGGTAACTCCTCCAGTAACACTGATAGATTTATTTGAGGGACCTAAAGCACCTGCAACATAAAGGTTTCTTTTTTCATGAGGATTTTCTTTTCTGTATTCCTGAATAGCTTTATTTACAAGCTTTGCAGCTTCCCTGTTTAATTCAAAGGTTCTGTCTTCGAGATCATAGTCACGAAGAACTATATCAAGAGCACCGAAAGTATTAGTTTCTATTATATCACTTCCGGCATACAGGTACTTCTTATGTATATTCTTTATTATTTCAGGTTTCGTAAGAACCAGGTAATCATTACAGCCTTCATACTTCTCTCCCCCAAAGTCTTCAGCAGTAAGGTTTTCTTTCTGGATCATTGTCCCCATTGCTCCATCAAGCAGAAGTATCTTTTCATTAAGATCCTTCTGAAGCTGAGTATAGGAATCCTTATATTCTGTATGATTATTCATATATTTAATCCTCCTAGACAGTTTTTATTTGAATATGACTATTTTTAGTTCCTTATAGTATATATAAAATATAGCTTAAATTCAATAATTAATTACTATTTTATCACAAAAAAC
>JBHACQ010000171.1:0-7362 GCA_041854625.1 Leptotrichia sp.
GGAATGATTTACACAATGAAAAAATTGTTATTAATTTCAATTTTTTTAATGAGTCTAGGGGTATCTTATGGTTCTGAACCGGTAAAAGAGAAGAAGGAACCTGCGAGAGTCAGTATTTTAGACTTTTTGGAAAAAACTGATAAATATAAAGGGGATAAGGAAATGGTCCTTGATATAAGCAAGGATGTAAGGTCACAGGATGATTTTTACGAATTTGTCAATAAAAAATGGAAGGATAGGACTGAACTTCCTCCTACAAAGGTAGCATGGGGAGCATTTACAGAACTGTCTGAAAAAAATCAGGATTTTACAAGGGGACTGATAAGTGATCTCAAAAAGAAAAAAAATTCATTGCTAAATCCAGATGAGAAGAAAATACTTACACTATATAATTCGTATTATGATGTAAAAAAAAGGGATAAACTAGGTTATACTCCCTTAAAAACTGAAATAGAAAAAATTAACAGCATAAAAAACGTTAATGATTTTCAGATATATAGTATAGATATAACTAAAAAGGGGAAAAAAGGACTGTATGGATGGGCTGTAGGAAGAGATCTGAATGATTCAAAGAATAATGCGGTATACCTGACTTCTGCCGGATTGGGTCTTTCAAGAGAATATTATCAGAAGGAGACGGAAGAAAATAAGGCAATTTTATCAGAATATACAAAGTATGTTGCAGATCTTTTAACTTATATAGGAGAAAAGGATGTGACAGAAAAGGCTGAAAAGATAGTTGAATTTGAAAAAACCGTAGCCAAGACATTGCTTACAAATGAAGAAAGTCATGATGTAAAGAAATATAATAATCCCAGAAAAGTAACAGATTTACCTGGAATTGTAAAAAATATAAATTTAACGGAATATTTAAAGGAATCAGGAGTAAATACAGAAAATGTCATAATTGATGAACTGAAATATTATCAGAATATGGATGCCCTTATAACAGATAGCAATATAGGGGTAATAAAGGACTATCTGAAATTCCATCTTGTAAGCTCTTCAACTTCATTGCTGACAGACCAGTTAGGTAAAAGGGCATTTGAGTTTTATGGGAGATATCTGAATGGTCAGAAGGAAAGGGAAATTCTTGAAAAAAGGGCACTTTATTTTATAAATGATAGTTTAGGTGAGCTGATAGGAAAGGAATATGTAAGGAAATATTTTTCAGAAGAAGCTAAAAAGGATACTGAAGAAATGGTAAAATATATAATAGAGGCTTTCCGTATCAGAATAGGAAAGCTATCCTGGATGAGTAATGAAACAAAGCAGAAGGCTTTAGAAAAGCTGGATAAGTTTACAGTCAAGATAGGGTATCCTGATAAGTGGAGGGATTACAGCAGCCTGATCTTAAATGATAAGGATTCCCTTTATTCCCAGATAGGAAAAATAGCAGAATGGTCATATAACGAGGATCTGAAAAAAGTAGGAAAACCTGTAGACAAGACAGAATGGTTTATGAATCCGCATGAAATAAATGCGTATTATTCACCGACAGGGAATGAAATAGTATTTCCGGCAGGAATACTTCAATTTCCTTTCTATGACCTGAAAAACTCCGGAGCAGGAAGTAATTTTGGTGCCATAGGGGTTGTTATAGGACATGAACTGACTCATGGTTTTGATATATCAGGAGCAAACTTTGATGGAGATGGAAATGTAAAAGACTGGTGGACAAAGGAAGACAGGGAAAAGTTTAATTCAATTACTAAACAGCTTTCAGAAGAATTTTCTAAGTATTCAGTGGCTCCAAATATATTTATAAATGGAGAGTTTACATTAACAGAAAATATAGCAGATCTAGGCGGAGTTAATATTGCCTATGATGCACTTCAGCTTTATCTGAAGGACCATCCTGATAAAAGGGAAAGAGTAAATGGATATTCCCAGAATCAGATGTTTTTTATGAGCTTTGCAAGAGTCTGGCGTCAAAAGGCAACCGAGGAATATTTAAAGAATCTTGTTAAATCAGATTCACATTCTCCTGCATATTTCAGGGTGAATGGAACTCTGATAAATGTAGATGGTTTTCATCAGACCTTCAGGACAGAAAAAGGGGATAAGCTATATAAGTCTCCTAAAAGTAGAATAAGAATCTGGTAAATAAGTAAAATATTTAGCAGATTTACAGGTATTTCTTTCAGTAGGATACTATCTTGGGAAATAATATATAATAAACAATGCATAAATTATATAAGGAAGGCTTATAGGAAAATATACATTTATAAGCCTTCCTGTGTATATGTTTTAGTATGGAATATATCTTATATAATACAAAATAACTATAATTTATTCCTGGAAGATAAGGATATTTATATGTTAATCATACAAATCAGCTTTAAATTTAAAGGAAAAATCGAATTCCTTACATTTTAGACGATATTTTTCCAATGGTTCTTCTCCACAGCTTGCACTACCTAATCCATATTGTTCCATATCAATGGTAAGCTGTATAAAATCAGACTTTTTAAGTTCATAAGTATGTCTTGCCTTTTCAATATTTTCAATAGTATATTCACTTATTCCAAAATCAAACTTTTCATTGAGGGTTTCAAAGGAAAATAAGATATTCCTGCCATCATTTAAGGAAAAATATTGGACATTGTGACGGTTTCCGTTTTCCTGCGGAAAAATATACGAAGTATGCATCTCTTTTACAGTTTTTTTCCATAAGTCAAATTTTGGAGAACTGCAGGAATCTATATAGGATTCATGAGGACCCAGTCCATACCACTCTATATTTTCAAAGCACTGGTTTAAGTAGGTGATAATTCCTATTCTTGGTAAAGTTTCAGGAATGTTTCCATATGGTGTGCCTTTTATATTAATAAAAACTGCTCCATCCCTAAAAACAGTATAGTCATATGTGACGTTAAATCCCCAGTCCAGTACAGGCGGAGTCACATTTGAGCTGACTGTAATTTTAACATAATCGTCATTTATTTCATTAATTGTGAAATTTTTCAGGCTATGCTGAATAAGATGAATATATTTGCTTTTCCAGTGTTCCAGAACCTTTTTGGCTCCAAATTCCTCTATACCAAGTATATCGTTGTCAATGGGAGCACGCCATAGATTAAGAGAAATACCGTCCCTGAATAAATTTACACCATTAAATAGGTAAGATGTAAGCTTTCCTGTATATTTGTTGAATATAATATCCCTTTCAGCTGTCTTTATAAGGAGTTCATCATTTTTTTCCTTAATGTTAAATAACTCAGGAGTATTTTCAGGAAGAGAGTATACTAGAGTATAATGGGGCAAATTTCTACAGTGCACAGGCATTATCTCATGTACTTCTTCCGGAAAAACGCTATTTTTACATAGTTTTTCCTGATGAAAGGCTACCTCATGTCCAGCTTCAAGAAGTCCGCAGGAATTTTTTAGTTTCCAGGAAAAAGTAAGATAGTATTCTTCCTTTTCCTTTAAAAGGGAAAAGTCAATGTCTATAAGGATTTTACACTTTTCAGAGGGATTTAATGTGATATTTTCAATAAATCCGCTCTGTATAACTTTTCCTTCCTTTTTAATGTCATAAGAACAGATGAAGCTGTCGAGATTTATAAAATCATAACGGTTTTCTATCTCATACTTATTCTTTATATCATTTAAAGGATACATTTTTATAGGTTCTATAGCCTTCTTATATTCAAGAAGTGCAGGCGAAGGAATTCTGTCAGGACTGACAAGTCCATCAATTACAAAATTTCCGTCATTTGGAAAATCTCCGAAGTCTCCTCCATAGGCAAAATATTGCTCCCCTTTTTCAGTAGTCTGAAGAATTCCATGATCACACCATTCCCATACAAAACCTCCTTGAAGCCGTCTCTTTCTATACATAAGTTCCCATAACTCCTTTATCCCTCCTGGACCGTTTCCCATGGAATGAAGATTTTCACACATAATATGAGGTTTTCTGAAATTCATATCTGCTCCTTTTTCAAGCACTTCCATGGAAGTATACATAGTAGAATAAACGTCAGAACTTATAGGATCCCTGTCAGGCAGTCCGTCATTTCCTTCAAAGATTTCACGTGCTTCCCCTTCATAATGGATAAGTCGGCTATCATCACGTGACTTTATGTATTCAGCCATAATTTCATGATTTTTTCCATATCCAGATTCATTTCCTAGAGACCACATAATAATAGAAGGGTGGTTCTTATCCCTTTCTACCATTCTGACTGCCCTGTCCTTAAAAGCTTCCTTCCATTCTTCAGAATTATTAAGGAAATTTCTCTGACCAGTAAATTCAAAGCCGTGAGTTTCCAGATCAGCTTCATCAATGACGTAGAATCCATATTCATCACATAGATCGTAAAATCTGGGATCATCTGGATAATGTGCTGTCCTTATTGCATTTATATTATATTCCTTCATAATCTTCAAGTCTTTTATCATATGTTCCAGTTTGATGCTTCTTCCATATACAGGATGGGATTCATGCCTGTTTACTCCCTTTAGCATAAGATATCTGCCATTTAAAAGTATTACACCATCTTTTATTTCTATCTTCCTGAATCCAGTTCTTAAGGTAATGACTTCTAATAAAGTTCCAGATTTTTTCAGGCTTATATAGAGTTCATACAGTTCAGGAGTTTCAGCACTCCATTTTAGAATATTTTTAAGTTCATAGTAAAACTGGTGTTTTTCCATATGGATGTCTTTATTATATGTATATACATTTTCAGTATGCTTTAAATTTTCTAGGCTGTATTCTTCCTTTATAAGATCTTTCTTATTTTTACAGTTTTTCAATAAAATTTCTAGGGAAAGGTTTTCCATATTCTTTTTATTATGTACATCAATTTCCAGTGACAAAATACCAGTGGTATAGTCATCTTTAAGAGAAGTTTTAGCAAATATGTCCAGAATGTGAATTTCTGGTCTACTTGTGATATATACATCTCTAAATATACCAGATAACCACCACATATCCTGATCTTCAAGATAGGAAAATACATTCCATTTATGTACAAGGATACATATATGGTTTTCTCCATTGGAAATATAAGGAGTAATGTCAAATTCAGAAGGGAGTCTGCTACCATTACTATATCCGGCATATATTCCGTTAATCCATACATGGAAACAGCTGTCCACTCCTTCAAATCTTAAATTGTAGATACAGTTATTATCAGGTTTTTTTACGTAGAATTTTCTTCTATATGCCATTGAAGGATTTATAGAAGGTATGGCGGGAGGACTTACTGGAAAGGGGTACTGTACGTTTGTATACCATGGTATGTCATATCCTTCCATCTGCCAGTTGGAAGGAACAGGGATATTATCCCATTGGGAATCGTCAAAGTCAGGAAGATGAAATCCTTCAGGGAAATTTTCTGGATGCTCGCTATAGAAACATTTCCACATTCCGTTTAGAAAAGTGAATCCTGAAGAATTCCGTCTGTCAGAAATTTCAGCATCCTCCATACTACTATAGCTATAAAAATATGCTCTTTCTTTCAGACGGTTCTTTCCAGAAGGGTCTATTTTGTGTATAATATCAGTAAAATGTGTATTCATAATCTTTTCCTTTCAGTGGATTTAATGAATTTTTATAATTTTTGATGATGTAAATTACAAAAGAATAAGTAACTTAAAATGACAGATAATTTAAAATTATTAATAATCTGCTTCTATAATTGGAATTTAAAATACACTGAAAATATAAAGTTAAATATTTACAGTGTATTATATAAAATTTAAAAAGGAGTGATTCTAATTAAGAAATAATTTTATTTATCCTGTTCCTTTTTAGATGATTCTACAATTTTTTTAGCAAGTTCATGAGGCACTTCTTCATATCTTATAAGATTCATAGTGAAGTATCCTCTTCCCTGTGTCATAGCCTTCAGATCATTTGCATATTTGAAAGTTTCAGCCATAGGGGCTTCAGCCATGATTTTCTGCTTAGTTCCTTTATGTGCTTCCATTCCGATAACTCTTCCACGTTTCTTATTAATATCCCCCATTATATCTCCTATATATTCTTCAGGAACTATAATAGTAAGCTCCATAATAGGTTCCAGAAGCACAGGTTTAGCTTCCATCATACCTTTCTTAAATGCAAGATTGGCAGCTATCTTGAAGGACATTTCAGATGAATCGACATCATGGTAGGAACCATCATATAAAACTGCCTTAATATTGGTAACAGGGAATCCTGCAAGGACACCTTGTCCAAGAGATTCACGTAATCCTTTTTCGACAGCAGGGATATAGGATTTAGGAACACTTCCACCAACAACGGTTTCTTCAAAGACGAAGTGTTCTTCTGAAGAAGAAAATTTGATTTTTACATCTCCGTACTGTCCATGTCCTCCTGACTGCTTCTTATATTTTCCCTGAACATCTGACTGTCCTTTTATAGTTTCCCTATAAGGTACTTTCAGCTCATTTATCTTAACTTCTATTCCAAATTTACCTTTAAGCTTTTCAATTAACGTAGTTGAATGCAGGTCTCCCTGTACTCCTAAGACAGTCTGTCCTGTTTCCATATCCCTATGCCATGAAAAAGATGGATCTTCTTCTACAAGTTTCTGAAGTCCGGTAGACATTTTTTCGTCGTCATTCTTATTGAGGGGTTCTACAGCTATAAGCATCTGAGCCTTAGGGAATGTGATGTTTGGTACAGCAGCTTCTTTTTCACTGTTGGAAAGAGTGTCAGATGTCTGGGTACTGGAAAACTTTGTAAATATTACAATATCTCCGTACACTGCCTTAGGGATTTCTTCAAGCTTGTCTACTACGACAGTAGATATTTTCCCAATTCTTTCCTTAGTTCTCTTATTTATATTAAATACTTCACTTTCAGGTTTTAGTTCTCCAGAAAGGACTCTGACATAGGAGACTCTTCCAAGGAATGAATCAATGACAGTCTTAAATACCTGACATACAAATTCTTTCTTTTCAGGATTGATTTTCCTATTATCTTTAGGAGCAGGAAGATAATCCCTTACCATGTCAAATGTAGTGTGAAGTCCGATATTCTTAAAGGTAGAACCGCATATTACAGGAATTACATCACAGCTAAGGACACCTTCCCTCAATCCTTTATGTATTTCAGCTGTAGTAAACTCTTCCCCGTTAAAGAATTTATCCATCAGTTCTTCATTAGTTTCGGCAACTGCTTCAAGAAGCATTTCCCTTATAGGCTGTATTTCATTATCCATGTCGTCAGGCATAGGAGCATCCTGGCATTCTTTACCATTGTACTCCCTTGCATACATATCTACTACATTGATATGACCTTTGAAGTTTTCACCTTTACCCCATGGCACATGGAAAGGAGCTATTCTCTTTCCATATTTTTCCCTCAGTTGGGAAAGGATTTTTTCATAGTCAGCTTTTTCACTA
>JBHACQ010000172.1:0-2936 GCA_041854625.1 Leptotrichia sp.
GTGGAAGTGGAGGGATTGTTTCAGCTACTCCCATAACCCCTAGTACGCCATCAAATCCGACTGTACCAGGTACTCCAAGTGTTCCTTCCACACCGCCGACTCCAAGTACACCGTCAGAACCACCAATTACATTACGCCCAGATGCAGAAAGATTTAAATATCCATTTACTCCAGCGGAACAGTCTGCCCTCACAATGATAAAACCACCTGTTCCAGATACGGCTAATCCTCCCCATATGACAATTGACGGTGATATTTTAGCTACTGAAAATAATAGATTAGGAACAGGGTATACTTTAACTGGAGATGTAGATTCATATTCAAAGATACTGAATATTAATGGAAAAAAAATAATAATGAAAGATAACTCCATCGGTGTACAAATGATAGGAAACGACCTTAAAATTGATAAAGATAGCCTTATACAAGTGGGAAAAAACTCCATAGGAATATATGGAAAAGTAAATAGGGATTATACAGGTCCTAATCTTATCAACAAATTGAATACACATATTAATTTTATGGGAACTATAGAGCTAAACGGAGATAATTCTATAGGGATGTATTCAAGTGGAGCAGAAATGACTAGTAACGGTACTATCAGAAGTGATAAAAAAAATATAATAGGTATATATGTGCATTCAGATTATGATATTACCTCCTTTAAGTATCATGATGAAAATGATATTTTTGGGGATATCATACTTACTGGAGAAAAATCAATAGGGATATATGGTAAGGGAAAGGGGGAGTATGCCCTTCATAATTCTGGAAGGATAGTTATAGGTGACTCACCTGATAGAAATAATCCAAGTATAGGAATGTATACTGATGAAATTGGGATATCACTTTACAATATCGTTGGCGGTTATGAATATGATAGAATGCGTATAATTGTAGGAAAAAATTCCATAGGAATGATGAAAACAAGAGGTAATGGCTCTTCTACAGGGAAGTTTCAGATGGAAAACGACGGATTTAACGTAATAGAACTGGTAGGCGACGGTGCTATCGGAATGGTATTGGGAGAAAATGTATGGGGAAAAAATAGAGGAAATATACTTACTCGTAAAAAAGCAGATGGAACAAATCCTAAGGGAGTTATAGGTGTACTACTTGGTAAAAATTCGCGTTTTGTAAATGAGGGTTGGATAGAAATAAACTCTCCAGATGGTGTTGCGATATTTAATGCAGGAGGGACTTTCATAAACACCGGAAGCGTCAAAGTATCTGATGGTGCTGTTGAAGAGATTAAGGCTACAAATCCCCTTATACTGAAAAATATGATGACTCCTTTTGGTGGAGAAAGTTTTAATATATATGTGGATACATTGGGAGGAACTAATCCTATAGAAGGGATAGGTAGTATAGGTCTTAAAAAGATAAATCTTGTTATGGGGGCAGAAGCTGCTTCTAGCACTAATGCTACTGAAATTGCTGTTGATAAGAAGATTTTAGGGAAATATAACGACTCTTTTAAAGATGGTACT
Organism: Leptotrichia sp.; assembly: GCA_041854625.1. Taxonomy (GTDB): domain Bacteria; phylum Fusobacteriota; class Fusobacteriia; order Fusobacteriales; family Leptotrichiaceae; genus Leptotrichia_A. The sequence goes on from JBHACQ010000172.1 coordinate 1,491, forward strand.
GTAAAGGAAGTGGACATAAAATCTGATGCACTTCTGTGGGAAACAGAGTCTGTTACTGAAAGGGACACAGTCAAAAGTGTAATCCTTAAGAAAAAATCCTTTACAGAGTTTGCTGAAGACAGTCAGGCTGAAAAATTGACAGAGGGTCTTGATGAAAGATACAGTGCGACTCCATTGGATTCACAGGAAAAGGAACTATTTAACTCACTGAACTCCCTAAATACTAACCAGAAGGATATTCTGTCAAAAACATACAAAGAAATATCAGGTCAGAGCCAGTATATAAACGTACAGCAGAGGATAAAAGAAACTGGGACAATGCTTGATAAGGAAATATCTGACCTTCAAAAGGAATTCTCTGAAAACGGAAGCAAAATAAAAACATTTGTTACAGGTGGAGGATATAAATCTAAAGTGGAAGAGGTTCCCGATCATAAGACTGCAGGATTTGGAGCTGTATATGTAAATAACAATGCAGATACTAAAATGAACTGGTATGCGGCGGCAGGAGTAAACAACTTCAGATTACAGGACAGCGGTCGAAGCAAGGAAGAAGTATCTATGTTAAAGGCAGGAGTTTCTAAGACATTTACATTTGGAAAGGATATAGACTGGACTGTGGCAGGGGAAGGATTTGTATCCAGAAGTGAAATGGAAAGAGTATATACAGTAATGGGAATGGGCTATACAGCACAGGCAGGATACAACTCATATGGTGTAGCCCTCAAAAATGAAATAGGTAAAAACTTTGGAAGTGATACCTTTACTATAAGACCTTATGCATCATTGAAGGCAGAATATGGAAGATTTTCAGACATAAAGGAAAGAAACGGAGTATTGAGGCTTCATGTGGAGGGAAATGACTATTATTCAGTTAAACCAGAATTAGGAGTAGAGTTTTCATATGTACAGCCTATGTTTACAAACTCAAAATTTAAGGCTTCCCTTGGACTTGGATATGATTATGAGCTTGGTAAAGTGGAAAACATAGAAAACAGTGCAAGATATGTAGATACATCATCTACTTGGAAGTTTAAAGGAATAAAAGAAGGAGAAAGAGGTAACTTTAAGGCAGACTTACGACTGGGCTTTGAGGCAGGACATTATGGTATAACAATAAATGGAGGCTATGATACAAGAAATAAAAATACCAGAGTAGGATTAGGAATAGGGGCGACATTTTAGACTGCTCTCTTGATATTTCATAAGAAGGATACCCTTAAAATACAGTGTATCCTCTCACCTGAAAATCAAAGTTAAAAAATACTGTATTAATAAGGTCTATGGAGTTTTACAAATACCAGAATAAAAAAATAAAGGAGAGATCGCCATGAAAAAATTATTATTAGTTGTGTTATTTTCTTTTACAGCTACACTTTATAGCTATCCGAGCAATATAAAAATAACAAAGAAGGAAGGAAACTATATAAGATCAAATTTAACTTA
>JBHACQ010000173.1:0-4304 GCA_041854625.1 Leptotrichia sp.
AATGTGATATTTAATTTCATTACATTCAAGAAATTTCAGGATATCTTCTGTCAATAGGAATATTGTCTTCGTGTTATTGTTAGGATGGAAGGTCATAATCCTTTCCTTCATTATTTTACTGTCAAAATAAAGTCTTACTTCCTTTTTTTCATCATTTAAAAGTGAAAAGAGGGACACAGTTCCAGGAGTTACTCCTAGTTTATCAAACAGAAGTTCATCTGATGCAAACTTAACTCTCTTTTCTCCTACAAGATTACTGAAATTCTTCATGTCAAGCTTATCAGCTCCATCCATTATAAGAAGATAGAATACTTTTTTCTTATCATTTGTAAGGAAGAGGGTCTTTGTCCTTACTCCTTCCATTCCTTCTATATATTTATCAGCTTCTTCCGTTGTCAATGCCGGAGGATGTTCAACAATATTATAAGCTATATTCAGCTTTTCCAGTTCTGCATAAACTTTTTCATAATCTTTCATATTATATTACACTTCCTTCTTGAGAATTATATCTTATAAATTTTAAAGCTTTTTCCAGAATATCTCTTTGAAGTTTATAAGTTATGATTTTCATAGCCTCTTCATAGCTGCACCACATGAAATCCTCTATTTCTGTTTCGTCAGCTACTACAGTATCATCTGTAACAGTCCCAAGGAAAAATATAACTGTTTTTAGTATGCTGACAATAGGTACATATTTTATACATTCCCTGAAATTGTCAATTATATTCATATCAATCCCTGTTTCTTCTTTTACTTCACGGAAAGCAGTATCCTTTTCACTTTCCCCTTCTTCAGTGTGTCCTTTAGGAAACCCCCAGTTTCCATTTTTCATTTTTATTATGAGGAATTTATTGTTTTCAGGATTATATATAACTGCACCACAAGATTTTTCCAAAGTAAATTTTTCTAAGGAGTGCTTTTCTGTAAGATATTCTATTATTTCTTCCTTTTCATTTTTTAGTTTTTCATCCAGTATGAGCTCATATATGTCATTTTTTATATTTCCAATACTTTTAGCTTCAAATCCCATATTTATAAGATCCACTCCTGTCAGATCAATTTCTCTTAGAGTTGGAATTTTACCTATATTTTTTACTTCTTCAATAGTGTCTTTAAGTCTTTTTATAAGTTCTTCTTCTTCTTTCCTGTTACCTGTAAGTTTAGAATCTAAATCAGCTTTAAGCAGGTTAAATAGCCTGTTCAGATTTATTTCTCCAAGCTGGATAATTATTTTCTTCAGTTCCTTGATAGGAAGTATTTCATATATAAGAGTATGGTATAATACCAGGTTTTTTACAGAATATATTATTTCATTTGAAGCTTTCAGATAACGGAGCTTTTCTTCTGCTATCAGGGCACTTTCTTTCTGATGTCCGTAATAGTGGGATATTCCTTTTGCATCAATAGTACGTGTACTTATTTTCCCTAGGTCATGAAAGAGTGCTGCCATTCTTGTTATGAGATCCTTATCACATAGATTTATTGTATTTACTGTATGAAAAAACAGATTATCCTTATGTTTAGGGTCGTTCTGATTAAAGTCATAAGTATATTTAAATTCAGGAATAATAAATTCCAGGATTCCCAGATTCTTCATTTCTATAAGAGCTTTCTTAACATGTTCTCCTACTAATATTTTACTGAGCTCATCAAAAATCCTTTCTCTTGAAATCTTATTTAGAAACTTTTTCTTTTCAGAAATAGCTGCAGCAGTTTCCTTGTCAAGGTTAAAACCTAGCTTGGAAATAAACCTGAAAGCCCTCATTATTCTTAGGGCGTCCTCTTCTATCCTGAGAGATGGATTGCCTACAAAACGGATTATCTTTTTCCTTAAATCTTCCTGTCCGTGAAATAAATCTATTATTCCTGATTCTTTATTATAGGCAAGGGAATTTATCGTAAAATCCCTTCTTTCCAGATCATCATTTATACAGTCTACAAACTTTATTTCCTTTGGATATCTGCTATTATGAATTCCTTTCTCTTTCCTGAATTTTGCAATTTCATACGACTTACCATTAACTTTTATCATTAATATTCCGAAATGGGCTCCAACTTCTTTCGGATTATAGTCAGAAAATATTTCCTTCAGAGTTCCATACTCAATATCAGTTGCAAAATCATAATCTCCGGGAATTCTTTTTCCTGACACAAGATCTCTTACAGCCCCTCCTACAAGAAAACCGTTTCCATTCTTATTTAGCTGTCTTAATATAAATTCCACATCATCATTTAAGTTAAAATGCATCCTGATATCCTTATCCTTCCATTTTTTTAGCTTTTCGTAATTTAGCAATGTAAAACCCATCTAGGAAGTCATTCTCATAAGTTATGTATATTCCGCCTGACGAGTCTTTTTCAGTCTTAACATTTTCTGGAACAATTACATCCTCTACCTTTAAATCATCGTACTTTTCTAGAAAGTATTCCAGATTATTTGTATTTTCATTTTTAGAAAAAGTACAAGTACTGTAAACGATAGTTCCGCCTTCTTTTAAAGCATTGTATGCACTTGAAAATATTTTCTTCTGTAATTTTTTTAATTCTTTTATCTGGTCATTAGTCAGAATATATATTTTTTCTGGCTTTTTTCGTAAAACTCCTAATCCGCTGCAAGGAACATCGAGTAATATTTTATCAAATTGCTGATTTAATTTTTCTATTTCTGTTGCATCATTTAGTTTTATTTCAAAATTTTCATAATTATACTTTTCTTTTAAGTCATTTAACATCTTTATTTTATGTTCATGGATATCTGTTGCAACTAATAATTTCGGATTAAATGTCTGAAGTATAGCAAGTGATTTCCCGCCGGGAGCACTGCAGGCATCTAATACAATGTCATTATCCGATATATCCAGATTTTTTACAGCTAAATATGAAGAAGCATCTTGAATTACAATATTTCCATTTTTAAAGTGTTCTGTTGTCAAGATATTTCCATTTGAAAGTGTGTAAACTTCATCAACTGAAAACAATATCTCAGTTTCGTTAGATAATACAAAATTTTCAAATGTATCTCTGTTAAAGACTTTTTTATTGTATCTAACTGAAATATAGCTCCTATCTTTATATGATTTCATAATTTCCAGATAATTTTCCGGGTAATCAATCTTTAATTTATTTACAAACCATTGGGGATAAGATAGTAAAATCCCATCTCTTTTTTCCGATGGTATTTCACTATCATATTTTTCCTTATTTTTTAATATAGTCTGTAATGTAGCATTTACAAAGCTGACCTGATGTTTATTTATGATTTTGGCAATTTCTCCGGCTTCATAAACAATTCCGGCATTATCACTATTCATAAAAAATAACTGTGCTGTCGATATTCTTAAAAGCTGTTTAATCTTTCTTTTTTGAATATTTTTTGTGGCTTTAGACAATAAGTAGTCTACATATATTAAATTTTTCAATGTTATATTTACAATATTTTTTATGAATAATTTTTCTTTTGGTGTATATTTTTTTTCGGTAAAATAATAATTTAGCTGAATATTGCTGTATTTCCCTTTAGAGATTATCTCATCAAAAAGATTTACAATGTCCAATTTTATATTATTATTTTTTATATTCTGCTTTTTTTTCATTTTTTCACTTTCTTTATATTTTATTTATTTTTACTTTCCAGAGAAAGCAGAAATCTTTTTCTGTCAACTCCTCCACCATATCCGCCAATATCTCCGTTTTTTTGAATTACACGATGGCAAGGCACAATTATAGATATTTTATTTTTTCCGTTTGCTGTTCCTACTGCTCTTACAGCTAACGGATTATTCAGTTTTTCCGCTTCTTCCAAATAACTTATAGTTGTTCCATATTCAATCTCCTGAAGCACTTTCCAAACTTTCTGTTGAAATTCTGTTCCAAGTAATAGTATTGGAATATTAAATTCTTTTCTTTTCCCATTGAAATATTCATTTAACTGTTTTTGAAGATTTTTAGTTTCTTTGTTTTCTTTATATTCAAATACGGCATCATATTTATTAATCATTTCATTTATTTCCGTTTCAAACATTTTCCGTTCTAAAAACTCCAGAAGACAAAGTTTTTTTCCTTTAAAAATAGAAATCATCTGCCCTATCGGAGTTTCTATATATGAATATGTAAATAACGACTTGCCTTTTTTACTATTTTCCAATAAATAGGCAACTCTTTTCAGCCTTATATAAAGTCCCAAAGAAAACCCGAATTTTTTTAAGAATAATTTTTTCATCTCATTTAATTCATCTTCTGACTTAAACGGATGTTCCATATATGATTTAGGTGGATTTTCCTGATTATTGAGCCATTCAAAATAT
>JBHACQ010000174.1:0-4688 GCA_041854625.1 Leptotrichia sp.
AAGATTATACTATAACTCTTAAAAAAAATCAATCTTTTTTTTGCTTTTTTATTTTTTTACTTCATTTTTTCATGAAAGAATAGAAATTTCCAATATTTAAAGTAATTATTAGACTCCGTTTCTATTACTGATATCTTATATACTCATTATTTTTTCTATAGAATTTTCTATTTTTTTAAGTAGTGAAAGCCTATTATTTTTTATTTCTTCCCTATCAGAATTAATCATTACGTTATCAAAATAATTATTTATGACGTCCGAATTTCCTAGAAGATATTTTACATATTCTGAAAAATCTACATTCTCAAGCTTTTCTATTTCAAAACTAAATTTATAAAGTGATTCTTCTTCTTCTTTTTCAAATAAGTCTTCATTGACAGAATCTTTCTGATTCTTTTCATCCTTCAGTATGTTCTTTATCCTTTTCAGAAGATTTATAAGTCTGTCAAAGTCTGCAGTTTCAGAAAGTTCCTTTAATACTGCCAGCCTTTCATCCAGCTTTATTATGTTATCTTCAAGGTTAATTTCATAAGATATAAGTTCTTTGCTATATTTTTCAGAAAGGACATTTATTATCCTCTGTTTAAAGAATTCCGTTACATCCTGGACTACATCCTTTTCTAGAACCTTCTTATCCTTTTCAAAAATTTCATAAGTCTTTTCTATAAGTTTCTTATAGTCAAATCCAAGCCTGGAATTTAACGTAACATAGACTATCCCCTGAACTGCACGACGCAGTGCATATGGGTCTTTGGAACTTGTAGGTTTCAGTCCTACTGCAAAACATCCGACTACTGTGTCAATTTTATCAGAAATTCCTGCTACGGCTCCCTCAATAGTTGAAGGAAGCTGATCTCCCTGGTATCTAGGAAGGTAATGTTCAAAGATTCCTAAAGCTGTGTCCTTGTTTTCCCCCTGCTTTTCTGCATAGACAGATCCCATAAATCCCTGAAGCTTTGTAAATTCCTTCTCTCCAATTACATTGCTGACCAGGTCTGCCTTTGCCAGTTCCACTGTCCTAAGTATGCTTCCCCTCTTATTTACCAGATTCAGTTCAGATATAAGATATTCAGCAATTTCCCTGCTTCTTGAAACTTTGTCATAAATTGTCCCCATATCCTTCTGGAAGGTAACATCCTTTAACTTATTTATATTATCTGAAAAGTTATGCTTCAAATCTTCATCAAAGAAAAATTTAGCATCAGCAAGCCTTGGTTCTATAACTTTTTCATTCCCTTTTTTTACTGTTTCTGAATATTCCGGAGCATTCCTTATCAAAATAAACTTATTTGTCAGCTTTCCGTCACTATCCTTTACCGGAAAATATCTCTGGTGCGTTTCCATAGTAATTGTAGTTATATCTTCAGGTAGCAGCAGGTAGTCCTTAGAAAATTCCCCTTTTATGGCATAAGGGTATTCCACAAGATTTACCACTTCTTCCAGAAGATAGTTATTTATTATGGCTTTTTCTCCGTCATTTTCACAGTTTTTCCTTATACTTTCCAGTATTGCTTCTTTTCTGTCATTCTTTTTCACTATTACAAAGGCATCTCTTAATTTTGACTCATATTCAGAAGGAGATGACAATCCTATTTCCTGAGAGGAAAAATACCTCATTCCCCTTGTCATATTTCCACCCTTCAATCCTTCAAATTCAAACGGCAGCACTTTATTTCCAAGTAAAGTTACAAACCATTTTATCGGTCTTGCAAATCTGAAGGTCCTGTCTGACCATTTCATTGATTTTTCAAATTCTATTTTTTCCAATATATTCTTTAAAATTTCTGGAAGAATTTCTTCTGTCTGCTTTCCTTCTTCAAATTTCTCAATTGAAATATATTTACCCTTTTCGTTTTCAATTATTTTTATGTCCTTTTCTTCAGATCCCTGTGACTTTATAAAGCCTTCTCCTGCCTTTGTCAGCTTTCCATCCTTATATGCAGCATCTACAGAAGGTCCTATGCTTTTCCTGTCCAGATTTTCCTGCTTTTCAGCTATATCTTTCACTATAACAGCTATCCTTCTTGGTGTACTGAAGGACTCCACTTCAGTAAAGAGGATCCTTCCACTCTTCAGTTCATTTTCCGTTATTTTTCTTAAATCGGCTTCTGCTTCATCTACATATCGTGCAGGAAGCTCCTCCAATCCTATTTCAAAAAGAAAATCCATCATTCTCTCCTTTACTGTTAATTTTACCGTTTTCCGGTTATCTGTGTTAAATTTTGCCAGCTAGTATCCTGACCTTAAATTCTTTCCTGATTCTTTTTATTCATGAGAAATTAAATTTCCTGTCCTTCAGGATTTATCTATTTAACAGCGGGAACCCCAGTTCCTTCCTTATCTCTACAAACTGTTCTGCACATTTTTTGGCAAGGTCTCTCACCCTAAGTATATATGACATTCTTTCTGTTGTACTTATTGCTCCCCTTGCATCAAGATTATTAAACATATGGGAACATTTCAGGACATAGTCATAGGCAGGCAGCACGAGCTTATGGTTTATACAGTTCAGTGCTTCCTTTTCGTACATGTCAAACAGCTGAAAACTCATAGGTACATCTGCCACCTCAAAGCTGTATTTTGACATCTCATATTCATATTGGAAACGTCTTTCTCCGTATCTTACTCCTTCTGTCCATTCCAGGTCATATACATTTTCCTTATTCTGTAAATAAAGGGCTATCCTCTCAAGTCCATAGGTCAGTTCTACTGGAACTATATCCACTTCCAGTCCTCCAACCTGCTGGAAGTATGTAAACTGTGTCACTTCCATACCATCTAGCCAGACTTCCCATCCAAGACCCCAGGCTCCTAGAGTAGGGCTTTCCCAGTTATCTTCAACAAACCTTATATCATGTTCCTTAGGATTGATTCCCAAGGCCACTAGGCTTTCCAGATACAGCTCCTGTATATTGGCTGGAGAAGGTTTCATTATTACCTGAAACTGGTGATGCTGATAGACCCTGTTAGGATTTTCTCCGTATCTTCCATCCTTAGGTCTTCTGGAAGGTTCAACATATGCCACATTCCAAGGTTCAGGTCCAAGTGACATTAAGAAAGTATCAGGATTAAAGGTTCCAGCTCCAGTCTCAACATCGTAGGGATTTCCTATGACACATCCCTTTTCTCCCCAGTATTTCTGAAGAGTTAAAATAATTTCCTGAAAAGTCATATTTTAATTTGAGCTGTCTAAAACTTAAAGGGTATTAGCTTTAAACAGCTCCTCTCCTTTCCCTGTTATTTATTTCCAATTTCCTTTTTCTCATTTAATTTTCCCTTGTATTTCCTTACAAGATAATCAATTACAATAATATAGATACCTATGTGGACATACATGTCAGCTACATTAAATACAAATCCCCATATTCCGTTAAAGTCTATCATGTCTATTACATAATGCCTGAATATCCTGTCAATCATATTTCCCGCTGCACCTGCCGCTATGACAGATACTCCGACTTTAGTCCATTTTGTATAATTCTTATAATTTTTAAATTCTGTAGCCACAACATATATTATTAAGATTACACTGAGGGCAGTAAATACATGAATTTTCCCCTGCTGTATTCCAAATATGGCTCCACGGTTTTCCACATAGGTAAGATGAAAGAAGTTGTCTATTATAGGGATTGAATATCCTACTTCTCCTCCTGATATTTTCAGCATCTCGTATTTTGTAAACTGATCCAAAGCTGTAAGAACTATCATTATCAATATATAATACATACCATTTCCTTTTTATTTTGAAATCTCTTCTAACACTCCTGCACATCTAGGACATACGTCAGGATGGACAGGATGCTTTCCTACTTCCTCGTCATATTTCCAGCATCTTTCACATTTTTCTCCAGACGCTTTTTCTACTCCTATGGAAATACCCTTTATTTCACTGTCTTCAAGAGTATCCTTTACAAATTTTACTTGAGATACTATAAACAGGTCTGATATCTCTCCTTCAGAATAATCCGCCAGGAAAGAAAATTCTTCATTTGAAATATTTAAAAGAACCCTTGCATCAAGAGAGTGGCCTATAAGACCTGCCTGTCTTTCAGCTTCAAGCTTTCTATTTACTTCCTTTCTCAAGTTATAGATTTTCTTCCACTTTTTATCCAGTTCTGCGTCTTTATATTCCGGAACAGCATCAATCCATGAAGACAGGTGAACACTTTCTTCTGATTTTAATGCTTCTGGAATCCTTTCCCATATTTCATCTGCTGTAAATGAAAGTACAGGAGAAATTATTCTCACAAGAACCTTCAGGACTTCTGTCAGAACAGTCTGTGCACTTCTTCTTGCAAGGGAATCTTTTTCTTCACAGTACAGCCTGTCCTTTACTATATCAAGATAGAACGAAGACATTTCCACTGAACAGAAATATGTTATTTCCTGGAAAAGGCTATAAAACTCATATTTATCATAATATTCTGTAGTCTTTTCCTTCAGTTCTTCCAGTTTATGTATTGCCCATCTATCAATTTCATGCATATCTCCATATCCTACTCTGCTTTCTGCATAGTTAAAGTCATTGAGGTTCCCCATCAGAAACCTTGCTGTATTCCTTATTCTCCTATAGGCATCTGACATCTGCTGGAGTATATTTTCAGAAATTCTCACATCTTCCCTGTAGTCTACTGAAGATACCCAGAGTCTCAGTATATCTGCACCATATTTAGCTGAAACATCTTTAG
>JBHACQ010000175.1:0-3714 GCA_041854625.1 Leptotrichia sp.
CATCCCTATTACCTTCATGATAAATAAGATTTTTTAAAATGTCAAAATATATTTTCATTTCCATAGTAATTTTATGTTTATTTTTTTCTAGTATCTCCAATCCATCTTTATAGATTTCTTTAGCTTCATCTTTCCTATTTAGAATACATAAAAATAAAGATTTATTATAACAATACAATATCTTTAGATTTGGTCTTACCCTTTTTTTGCCTTTAAAATCAATTTCTTCTAATATTTTAAGAGCATCCTCCGTCTTGCCGAGTGCTGAATATCCTGCTGCCAAATTGATTTTCAGACAGATTTTATACAGAAACCTTCTAGTCTTCTGTAATTCCATTTCAGTTAATTTTATAAATTTTTCAGGTTCCAGATCATTATTTAAAACATCTATATATTTTTTATATATTCTCTTGAATATGATTCTTTCAGTTGTAATTAGAGAAAAAATAACAAATATATAGTTTAGACAGTAAAATAAAATTTTATTATCGTTATACCAGAAATAGAACTCATCATTTTTCATCATTACTATTAAAAAAATATAATATATTGCCATAAACAAGATAAATATTATAACTATTATAATATTTACTTTCTTTTCTATATTTATGACTTTATTCAATTATTCAGCCTCCTTTACTGCTAAATATCATAAAAAATTACATTTTACTTAGCTACTTAGCCATTTCTGACAGTATTATTCCACCTGCTACAGATACATTAAGGGAGTTTATCTGTCCTTTAAGATGTATCTTCACTATTTTATCACAGTGCTCCCGCACCTTTTTCCTCATACCGTTCCCTTCACTTCCAAGTACAAGACAGACCTTATCAGGGTATCTCTCCTCATAATAGAAACTCTCTCCGTCAGCTTCTGCTCCATAGACTGTGTATCCATATTTCTTAAACTTATCTATTGTATCTGCAATATTAGTAACCTTCACTATATCTACATGTTCAATTGCCCCTGTAGAAGATTTTACCACTGTTTCTGTTACCTTCACATTATTTCTGTCCTGAATGACAATTCCGTCTGCACCAAAACATTCTGCACTTCTTATAATCGCTCCAAAGTTTCTTGGATCCTGAATCTGATCCAGAATGACGACTATTGACTTGTCCTTTCTCAAAACCTTTTCTAGAAACTCTGTCATATCCAGATAATAATCAAACTCTGAAACCAGTGCTGTCACTCCTTGAGAATTATCCACCCTTTTATCTGTATAGAACACTTTTATATTCCTTCTGCTTGCCAAAGCCAGTATCTCTTTTATAGTATCCTTCCTTATCCCTTTATACACTTCTATTTTCTCTATATTCTTATCTGACTTTAAGGTTTCTATTACCGGATTTATCCCTATTATTTTTTCCATCTTCTCTCCTAGTTAAATTTAAATTCTTTTCTATTATTTTATATTATACCACATCTAGCTCTATTTTAGTAAAATTTTATATCTTTCCTTACTTAATTCAGAATCTACAGCATCTACAGGTGTGAAAAAAGCTAGATATAGAAGTCTGGAGTTAGATATGGAGTTATCAAAGAATTAAATAACAAGCTGAAAATGATAGAAAACTATTTTATGAGATTAAAAAAATCCGATAATCTAAAAAGCTAACATATATCAGAATTTTTTTTAGATTTATCGAACTTTTTTTCATCTATGGTATTGATGGAAAGCCCTTATTTAATTAAACCTTCCTTTTTCAGATAATTTCTCGCCACATCTTCAGCTTTTTCCCCTTTTACTGCTACCCTATAATTCATTTGGGACATTTCACTGTCCGATATCTTATCAGATAGTTTTTCCAGTATCCCCTTTAGTTCAGGATGCTTTTCTAAAGTATTTTTTTTCATAAGAGGAGCTCCCTGATAAGGTGGAAACAGTTTTCTGTCATCTTCTAGTACAATAAGGTCATACTGGGCAATTTCAGCATCTGTAGAGTAGGCATCTATCAGGTTTATATCTCCGCTCTGAATTGCAGTATATCTTAACTTCGGTTCAAATTCCTTTATATCTTCCAGTTCAAGACCATATAATTTCCTAAGTCCAGGATATCCGTCTTCCCTGTCCTTAAATTCCCTTGTAAATCCTGCCTTTATCTTATCCCTGACTTTAACAAGGTCTGAAATCCTGCTTATTCCATTTTCTTCAGCAAATTTTCTTGGAACAGTTATGGCATAAGTATTGTTATATTTCATAGGACTTAATATTACCATGTTAAATTTCTTCTCCATTCCTGACCTTGCCTGTTCAAAAACTTTCTGTGCATCATTACCTGAAGGCGTTTCTTTCAGGAAGGTGAAAACCGCTGTCCCTGTAAATTCAGGATAAATATCTATATTCCCTGATTTCAGAGCATTAAATACAAATGTAGTCGTTCCCATTCCCACTTTCAGCTCCACTTTTATATCAGTATTTTCTTCTATTAAAAGTTTATACATATTTATCAGTATTTCAGGTTCAGCTCCCAGTTTCCCTGAAATTACCAGTTTTTTTCCTTTCCCCATAATCCCTGTATAACTGGATCCTAAAACGAAGATTGTTATTATAAGCATAAGGGATATCATTATTTTTTTCAGGCTGAATTTCTCCATCTTTTTAAAGATATAATCAAATACTACTGCAAGAAGTGCGGCAGGAATTGCACCTAACAGTATCAGATAGTTGTTATTCCTGTCAAGACCAAGTAATATAAGCTTTCCTAGACCTCCTGCCCCCACAAGGGATGCCAGTGTTGCAGTTCCTATTATCAGTACTGCCGCTGTCCTTATTCCTGCCATTATAACAGGCATTGCAAGAGGAAGCTGTATCTTGACCATCTGCTGCATCCTGTTCATCCCCATTGCCCTTGATGCCAGCATATATACCGGATCGACTCCTATTATTCCCGTGTATGTATTCCTCAGCACAGGAAGCAGTGAATACACAGTAAGAGCTATGACAGCCGGTTTCCTTCCTATCCCTACTAAAGGAATTAGAAGTGCCAGTATTGCAAGTGAAGGGACTGTCTGCATAATACCTGTAATCCCGATAACGGAATCAGCAATCCTTTTATGGTAGCTTAAAAATATCCCTAGAGGTACAGCTATTAAAAGAGCTATAATCAGTGCAATAAAAGAAATCTGTATATGTTCCATTATCGCCTTTAACAGTTCTTCCTTCCTTTCCATGAAAGTTAAATACAGTCCGCCCATTATTTTTCACCCCTCTTATTTCCTGATGAAATAAATTCCTTCACAAATTCATTTCGCGGATTTCTTCTTATTTCCTCTTCGCTCCCCTGCTGTATCAGTTCCCCATCTTTTATAATACATATCTTATCTCCCAGATAGAAGGCTTCTTCTATATCATGTGTTACAAATACTATTGTCTTATTTATTTTCTGCTGCATTTCCTTTATATCTTTCTGAAGTCCTGCCCTTGTAACAGGATCAAGTGCACTGAAAGGCTCATCCATCAATATTATTTCAGGATCTGCTGCTAAGGCTCTTGCTATTCCTATCCTCTGGGCTTCTCCTCCCGACAGCTCCTGGATATTCCTTTTCCTGTACTTTTCAGAATCAAGCCCCACCATTTTCAGAAGTTCATCTATTTTTTCATTTATTATATTTTTCTTCCATTTTTTCAGTTCTGGTACAACTGAAATATTCTCCTCCACAGTCATATGCGGAAAGAGGGCTACCTGCTGCAGTACATACCCCATGCCCCA
>JBHACQ010000176.1:0-10816 GCA_041854625.1 Leptotrichia sp.
AATAATTTAAAAATTAAATATTTGATTCTCAAACTAAGGAGGAAAAGAATGTGCAAGAATAAACTGAAAGAAGACGGTTTTAATGAACTTAAAACTTTTATAGATGCACTTGAAACAAAAGAAGGAGCCTTAATAACAGTACTTCATAAAGCTCAAAGTATATTTGGTTACCTTCCTTCTGACGTTCAGGCATTTATAGCAGAGTATATGGATGAATCTTTAGCTCACATCTATGGTGTAATAAGTTTCTATTCATATTTTACAATGATTCCTAAAGGAGATTATCCTATATCCATATGTATGGGAACGGCATGTTATGTAAGAGGAGCAGATAAGGTTCTGGAAGAATTTGAAAAGCAGCTTCAGATAAAACCTGGAGAAACATCCTTTGACGGGAAATTCTCCATAGATGCCCTTAGATGTGTAGGTGCCTGTGCTATAGCTCCTGTAGTTTTAGTAGGAGAGAAAGTCTATCAGAAGGTAAAACCTGGCGATGTTGCAAAGATAATAGCAGAGTATTAAGAAAAGTCATTTGAATAAAGTTCTTAAAAATGGAGGGAAAAATATGTTGCGAATAGCTTCAGAAAAAGATTTGACTTGTATACAGCAGAATATAAAGGAAGGAAGAAAATATAGAAAAGAAGTTATTGTCTGTGGTGGGACAGGATGCCTGTCTTCAGGAAATGATATAATTTTAGAAAATCTGAAAAAGAAAGTTAAGGAAATCGGGAAGGAAGATGAAATAAGAGTAGTAAAGACAGGATGTGTAGGTTTCTGTGAAAAGGGACCTATTGTAAAGATACTTCCTGACAATACATTTTATGCCGAAGTCACTCCTAATGATGTTGATGAAATAGTAAAAACGGATTTAATAGAGAATGAAACAGTAGTAAAGCTTCTGTACAGGGATCCTAACACAAAAGAAACTGTGAGAGATTCAGATAAGATAGATTTTTATAAGAAACAGAAGAAAATTGCATTAAGAAACTGTGGAGTTATTGATCCTGAAGATATAAATGACTACTTACTTTATGACGGATACAAGGCACTTGAGAAAGCTGTAAGAATGACAAGACAGCAAGTTGTTGATATTATAAAGGATTCTGGTCTCAGAGGAAGAGGAGGAGGAGGATTCTCTACAGGATTAAAATGGCAGTTTGCCCTGAATAATGAATCAGATGAGAAATATGTTGTCTGTAATGCAGATGAAGGAGATCCGGGAGCATTTATGGACAGGGCTATATTGGAAGGAGATCCTCATTCGATAGTGGAAGCTATGGCAATATGCGGTTATGCTATAGGTTCAAATAAAGGGCTTGTGTATATCAGGGCAGAATATCCTCTGGCAGTAAAAATTCTTCAGAAGGCAATAAAAGATGCTAAGGAAAGAGGATTGCTGGGAAGAAATATTTTTGATTCAGGATTTGAGTTTGATATAGAAATTAAATATGGTGCAGGAGCCTTTGTATGTGGAGAGGAAACAGCCCTTATACATTCAATGGAAGGAAAAAGAGGAGAGCCGACGACGAAGCCGCCATTTCCTGCAGAAAGCGGTTATTGGGGAAAACCTACAAATGTAAATAATGTTGAAACTTTAGCAAATATTCCTTTTATTATAAATGATGAAGAAGGAATATTTAAGAATATGGGAACTAAAAATTCAACTGGGACAAAAGTCTTTGCCCTGGCAGGAAAAATAAATAATATAGGTTTAATAGAAATTCCTATGGGAACTACTTTAAGGGAAGTAATATATGAAATAGGGGGAGGAATTAAAGACGGAAAAGCTTTTAAAGCAGTTCAGACAGGAGGACCTTCAGGAGGATGCCTGACTGCTAAGGATTTAGATACACCTATTGATTTTGATACCCTAAAAGAAAAAGGTTCGATGATGGGATCAGGTGGAATGATAGTCATGGATGAAGATGACTGTATGGTTTCAGTTTCAAAATTTTATCTTGACTTCACGGTAGATGAATCATGTGGAAAATGTACTCCATGTAGGGTAGGGAATTTAAGACTTCTTGAAATTCTGGAAAAAATAACAAATGGAAATGGAACAGAAGAAGATCTGGAGAGATTAGAAGAACTTGCTCATGTAATAAAAGATTCTTCTTTATGTGGGCTAGGTCAGACTGCACCCAATCCGGTATTATCCACACTTTCTAATTTCCGGGATGAATATATAGCCCATGTAAGGGATAAGAAGTGTCCGTCAGGAAAATGTACAAGCCTATTGAAATACATGATTAATGAAAAATGTGTCGGATGTACGGTATGTTCAAGAGTATGTCCTGTAAGCTGTATATCAGGAAAAGTAAAAGAGGCACATATTATAAATCAGGAAAACTGTATAAAATGTGGAGCATGTTATACGGCATGTAAGTTTAAAGCTATAGACAGAATATAGAAAAGGAGCTGAAATATCAATGAAATTAGTTAATGTTATCGTAGATGATAAAGGTGTTCAGGTACCGGAAGGAAGTACAATATTAGTAGCAGCAAGATCAGCTGGAATAACGATACCTACATTATGTTATTTAAATCTGGCCGATTTTGGCTGTGTAAATAAATCAGCTTCCTGTAGAATATGTGTGGTTGAAGTCGAAGGAAGAAAAAATCTGGCTCCTGCCTGTTCAACTCCGGTATTTGAAGGTATGGTAGTGAAAACAAATTCAATAAAGGCAATCCATTCCAGAAAGACGGTTTTAGAGCTTCTGCTATCTGATCATCCGAAGGACTGTCTTGTATGTCAGAAATCTGGTGAATGTGAGCTACAGGATTTGGCAGCATCATTTGGAATAAAGGAAATCAGATATCAAGGTAAGGAGTCTACATATAGAAAAGATGTGACAAAATCTATTATCAGGGATATGGATAAATGTATAATGTGTAGAAGATGTGAGACAATGTGTAATACCGTTCAGACAGTAGGTGCCTTATCTGCAATAAATAGAGGATTTGATGCAGTTGTCGGGACGGCATTAGAAATGGATCTGAAAGATAGCGTATGTACATATTGCGGACAATGTGTAGCAGTATGTCCTACAGGTGCACTTGTTGAAAGAGATGCTACATGGGATGTGTTGACTGTGCTTGCAAATCCAAGGAAGAAAGTTATTGTTCAGACAGCTCCTGCAGTAAGGGCAGCCCTTGGAGAAGAATTCGGACTTCCTGCTGGAACAAATGTAACAGGGAAAATGGTGGCAGCTCTTAGAAAATTAGGATTTGACAGAGTATTCGATACAGACTTTGCAGCAGATCTGACAATTATGGAAGAAGCATCAGAACTGTTAGACAGGCTGACAAGATATAAGAAAGGAGATACTACAGTAAAACTACCTATACTTACTTCGTGCTGTCCAGCATGGGTTAACTTCTTTGAACACAACTTCTCTGACATGCTTGACATTCCGTCATCAGCAAAGTCTCCAATGCAGATGTTTTCTGCAGTAGCTAAGAATATATTTTCCAAAGATCTGGAAGTTGACAGGAAAGATCTGGTAGTAGTTTCTGTAATGCCATGTCTGGCTAAAAAATATGAGGCAGACAGGGAAGAGTTTTCTAAAGATGGAAATCCTGATACAGATATAGTTATCTCAACAAGGGAATTAGCAAGGCTTATAAAACAGGCAAATATAAATTTCCATACTTTAAAGGATGAAGACTTTGACAATCCTCTCGGAGAATCAACAGGAGCAGGAGTAATATTTGGAAGGACTGGAGGAGTTATAGAAGCGGCATTAAGGACGGCAGCAGACTGGTATACAGGAGAAAGTCTTGAAAAAGTTGATTATGAACAGGTAAGAGGTCTTGAAGGAGTAAGAAGTGCCGATGTACAGCTGGGAGATTTAAACTTAAAAATAGGAATTGCTCATGGATTAGGAGAAGCAAGGAAACTTTTAAATGAAATAAGAGCTGGAAGGTCACAGTACCATGCTATAGAAATAATGGCCTGCAAAGGTGGATGCATAGGTGGTGGAGGACAGCCTTATCACCATGGAAATACTAATATTTTAAGAAAGAGAGTAGGAGTAATAGATTCTGAAGATGTTTCTAAGACTATAAGAAAATCCCATGAAAATCCTTACATTAAGAAACTGTATGAAGAATATCTGGGAGAACCGATGAGCCATAAGGCACATGAATTACTTCATACAAAATACTTTAAGAAAAGTAAGATTTAGACAAGAATAGTAAGAATATAAATTGTTATGGAAACCGTATCATATGAAGTATTATAAAAACTTTATGATACGGTTTTTGTAGTATATGGTTTCAGAATAGGAAGTTTTTGTTCCTATCTATTCAAAAAGTTTATTTATTTCATTAATAGTATACTCCAGATTTCCTGAAGACGTAAGCGAAACTATGCTTGTACCTATAATCACTCCATCAGCATATTTCCTCATAGTTCTGACATTTTCATTGTTTTTTATGCCAAATCCAAGGGAAACAGGAAGGTCAGATTTTGAACGTATATTCCCTATGAAAGTTTCCAGTCTATCCAGGCTGACCTGCATACTTCCGGTAACACCGAGGGAGCCTACAGCATAGATAAATCCTTTTCCTCTTGATACTATTTTTTCAATCCTGTCCTGTGAAGTCACACTTACCAGAGGAATAAGCGCTATGTTACTGTCTGACAGTTTATTAAAAAGGAATTCAGATTCTTCATAAGGAAGATCAGGAATAATAAGTCCCTTTATATCTGCCTGTATGCATTTTTCAATAAAGGCATCTACTCCATAAGAAAATATGAGATTATAGTAAATAAGAAAGACAAGTGGTCTTGAAATACTTCCTTTTATATCGAGTAACAGGTTAAATACCGTGTCGGTAGTAATTCCTGACTGATATGCCTTAAAAGACGCATCTGAAATAAGTTTTCCGTCAGCAAGGGGATCTGAATAGGGGATTCCCAGTTCCAGGATGTCAATGGAAGTCTTGCCCAGGTTCAGAAGGAAAGATTTTGTAAATTCAATATCAGGATATCCTGCAACGACATATCCGATATTTGTCTTCCTGTTTTCAGAGCTGCTGGTGTCAAATACTTCCTTTATACTTTTAATATTATTATTCATGAATATTTTCTCCTTTCAATATTGAAAATACAGTATGCATATCTTTATCTCCACGGCCTGATACATTTACTATGATAGTTTCTTTTCTGTCTTCAGGAAGGGAAGGACACAGCTTTTCGAGATATGCCAGGGCATGGGCACTTTCTATAGCGGGGATGATTCCTTCCTTTCTTGTAATAAGCATGAGGGCATCCAGAGCTTCCATGTCAGTTATAGGAACATATGTTGCACGGCCTGTTTCAAAAAGATGGGAATGTTCCGGACCGACTCCCGGATAATCAAGTCCTGCCGATATGGAATGTACTGGACTTATCTGGCCATACATGTCCTGAAGAACATAAGTCTTCATTCCGTGTATAATTCCTTCCTTTCCTAGAGTAAGGGTTGCCGCATGCATATCGGTATCTATGCCGTGTCCTCCTGCTTCCACTCCATACAGTCTTGTAGTGTCATCGTCAAGAAATCCGGAAAAAATACCTATTGCATTACTTCCGCCTCCCACACAGGCTATGACATGATCGGCATGCTTTCCCAGTTCCGTTATCTGTTTTCTTGCCTCTGTTCCGATAATAGACTGGAAATCTCTAACCATAGTAGGATAAGGGTGAGGACCGACTGCAGAACCTATTACATAGAATACGGTTTCTATTTCAGCAACCCATGCCTGAATAGCGGCAGTAGTAGCTTCCTTTAAAGTTTTTAGCCCTTCTTCAACAGAAATTACTTTTGCTCCCAGCAGTTCCATCCTGAACACGTTTAATTTCTGCCTTTCAATATCTACAGCTCCCATATATACATCGCATTCCAGTCCCAGAAGGGCAGCAGCTGTGGCAGTGGCTACTCCATGCTGCCCGGCTCCTGTTTCAGCTATGACTTTCTTTTTTCCCATTTTTCTTGCAAGGAGTACCTGTCCCAGGGCATTATTTATTTTATGTGCTCCCGTATGATTAAGGTCTTCCCTTTTAAGATAGATGTCATGATTATAATATTCACTTAGATTCTTTGCGTAATATAGGGGAGTTTCCCGTCCTACATAACTTTTCAGGAGATTTTCAAGCTCCTTATGGAAATCATTGTCCTCCTTTAATTTGATATATTCTGTTTCCAGCTCAATGAGGGCTGACATTACTGTCTCTGGAACATATTGCCCTCCAAATTTCCCGAAGTATGATTTTCTATTCATAATATAGTTAGATAATACCGTCGGAATGGGTATTATCTTCCTCCTTTCTTAATATGTCTGCTGTATCAGCCTAATATTTGATTATTCTCATTATTTCCTTGATGAGGTTTTTATCCTTTCTGCCATTTATTTCTACCTTACTGTTTACGTCTAATAGTACAGGATTATATTTTAATGCTTCAAGAATATTTTCAGTGGAGAGTCCGCCTGCAAGTATGAAGTTCTGATTACTGATTCCTTTAAGGATATTCCAGTCAAAGGTAATACCGTTTCCGCCTTTATTTTCTCCTTTGGCGTCAAACAGAGGATATTCAATGTAGGGAAGATAGGCTTTTACGTCAGGAAGCATATCTTTTATAGAAAAGGCTTTCCATATTTTAATTTCCCTATTGAAAATCTTGACTGATTTCTCCAGTTTCTCCATGAGTTCAGAACAGTAGGCAGGAGTTTCACTTCCATGTAACTGTATCCTGTCAAGTCCTGTTTTTTCAGAAATGCATATAATATTATCTATGTCTTCATCTACGAATACCCCTACAGTCTTCTTCCCCTTTTCATGTGCAGTTTCCGTTATATTATAAGCAAGTTCTGTACTAATCTGTCTTGGGCTTCTGGCAAAGATGCATCCGAAGTAGTCTATGTCAAGATCCTGTAATTCAAGAATTTCTTCAATAGACCGGATACCACATATTTTTAATTCTGTATTCCTGTTCATGAATAATCCTCCTTTATTCTCTTTATTCTGGTACTTTCTAATATTTCAAAAAGTACTGAAGTACTACAGTTTTATATAAACTCCTATCTTTTTATTATATTTCTGAATCTTTATTTAAAAAAGTTTTCCCTTCATTAATGCTTCTCCTATAAGAAGAGCATCTACACCGAGGGTTCCGGCATATTTTAAGTCTTCCTTGGTCATGAATCCGCTTTCTCCCACAAGAGTAAGATATTCTTTCATATGCGGAGGAATCAGTCCCGTCAACTTCTCTGTATTAGTAATATTAACTTCAAATGTATTAAGATTGCGGTTGTTAATCCCCAATATTTCCAGTCCGGGTATTTTCAAAGCTCTTTCCAGTTCATTTTCATTGTGTACTTCTACCAGGACATCCATTTCGAGGTCACGGGCAAGTCCATGAAGGCTATAAAGTGTCAGGTCATCAAGCATCCTGACTATCAGGAGAATGGCAGAAGCTCCCATGAATTTTGAGTGGGCAACCTGGAAAGGGGTGTATATAAAGTCTTTTCGTAATATCGGGATATCAGGGAAGGCCTCCCTGACAGCCTTAATAAATCCGTTGTCTCCTTTAAAATATTCTTCTTCAGTTAAGATGGAAAAGGCAGAAATACCGTTGTTGATATAATATCTGGCCTGTTCCATAAGATTAAAGCCGTCATACGCTATCTGTCCTTTGGAAGGGGAAGCCCTCTTTATTTCTCCGATAATCTGTAATCCGGGGTTTTTTAATGCTTTTTTTAGTGAAGGCTGCCTGAAGGCGGATATTTCCTTTTTAAGCTGAATCTCTCTCTTAATTTTTATTTTTTCCAATATATCCATATTTAATTTTGTCCTTTCATATCAGTTTTTGTTTGGTATAAGTTACCAGAGTCATATCCGGTAACCTGATAAAAAGTTTACATAAACAGTGCTGGATTAATAATTCTGAATTATAGTTGTTCCTTAACTAGATAGAAGAATATCCTTTATAGAATTCATATACTTTTCCGCTGTTTATGGCTTCAAGGATAATATCCTTACCTTCAGAAGGATGCTCCACCACATCTGCAGTATACAGGGCAAACATGGCATTTAATATTACAATGTCAGATTTTGCAGATTTTTCTTCCCCTTTAAGGATTCTTATAAGAGTCCTGGCATTCTCTTCCGGAGTTCCTCCTTCAATTTCTGAATGGAATGCCCTCCTGAATCCAAAAGTTTCAGGAGAAATGGTGTATTCCATTATCTTATCACCTTTTACTTCAATAATTTTAGTATCATCACATACTGTAATTTCATCAAGACCGTCATTGCCCCTTACTACAAGTGCATGTTCCCGACCCAGAATCTGAAGGGTTTCAGCATACAGTCTATGGACAGGTTCATGGTAGAGTCCCACCAGCTGATATTTCAGTTTCCTGTTGGGATGCAGTAAAGGGCCTAATATGTTAAATACAGTCCTTATACCAAGTTCCTGACGGACCTTTCTCACTTCCCCTACTAAGCTGTGGAAGAAGGGGGCATGGAAAAATGTCAGATTTCTATTTTCCATATTATTTATCTGGGAAATAAGGGAAGATTCCAGAGGAATATTTAATTTGTCCAGAACATCACTGCTCCCGCTTTTACTTGAAATAGCTCTGTTTCCATGCTTGGCAACCTTTACTCCTAAAGCACCTAGGATAAAAGCTACAGCAGTAGAAATATTGATAGTCTTAAATCCGTCTCCTCCTGTTCCGCATACATCAATCATGGGAGTTTCATCTTCAAAGGTAGTACTATAGGATAGTATATTATTTACAAATGATGCCAGAGATTCAGGATAGAGGCTTTTTTCTGAAATCAGTACAAGAAGAGCCCCCAGCTGTATTACATTGTAGTTCCTGCTGTCTATAATCCGGCAGATTTCCTTAAAGTCGGTATCTGTCAATGAAACATTATCCTGCAATTTTTTCAGATATTTTTGTAAGTCTTCTTTTTTTTCTTCTGCTTCCACTTTTTTATCTGTAGGTGAAACAGTTAAAAAATTTTTTATAATTCTTTTACCGTACTCTGTAAAAAAGGATTCAGGATGGAACTGTATACCGTAAATGTCCTTACTCCTATGCTCCAGTGCCATTATTATTCCGTCATCTGATTTTGCGGTTATTTTCAGGTCTTCAGGCAGTCCTTCCTCATTGACATACAGTGAATGGTAACGCATCACTGAAAATTCATGAGGAAGATTTTTAAATAGGGAGGAATTTTCACAGGTTATACTGATTTTAGATGTTTTACCATGGAGAGGGTTTTCTAGCCTCTTGATTTCTCCTCCAAAGACATGGGCAATAGCCTGATGTCCCAGACATATTCCCATGATAGGAATATCGCCAATATTATGAAGTATATCGAGGCAGATTCCGCTATCCTTAGGATGTTTAGGACCTGGTGAGAGTATTATCCTGCTGGGTTTTAATTTCCTGATTTCTTCTAGCGTTATCCTGTCATTACGGACAGTCATAACCTTTTCATCTGTTTTATTTCGTTTTTTATTTTTTCTCCGGCTTTCTTCTTAACAAAGGTACTGGAGTTTTGATAGAATTTTTTTCAAAAATATTTAATACAGACGCCCTTTTATGGCATATTTCATTATATTCAGTTTCCTTTACAGAATCGTACAC
This sequence comes from Leptotrichia sp., assembly GCA_041854625.1. Taxonomy (GTDB): domain Bacteria; phylum Fusobacteriota; class Fusobacteriia; order Fusobacteriales; family Leptotrichiaceae; genus Leptotrichia_A. The sequence continues at coordinate 9,646 of JBHACQ010000176.1, forward strand.
AATTCCTGCTCCGGACTGTATAAATACGTCCTTTGCACTATCTTCACTATTCTGGAAAAAAGCCGTCCTTATTATAATGGCAATCTGCATATTTCCATTATAGTGGAGGAATCCTATCCCGCCTCCATAAATATTTCTTTTAAAGGTTTCAAGTTCTGCAATAATTTCCATAGCCCTTATTTTTGGGGTACCACTTAAAGTTCCAGCAGGGAAAGCGGAGGAAAGGATATCAAAAATTGTCACATCCTGCCTTTTCTTGCCGTACACTTCTGTCACAATGTGCATGACATGCTGGAAATGTCTTATATGCATAAGGTTTTTTACCACTACAGAACCTGTTTCAGAAAATTTTCCAATATCATTCCGTGCAAGGTCAACCAGCATCCTATGTTCTGCACATTCTTTAGGGTCATTTAGCAGCTCTTCTGCCAGAAACCCATCTTCATTTGCATCTTTTCCACGAGGTCTTGTCCCTGCAATAGGTGCAATATATATATTGTCAGAAAATACATCCACAAGTATCTCAGGGCTGGATCCTACTACATCTCCATATTCTGTAGGAAAATGGAACATATAGGGGGAAGGGTTTGCAGTAGACAGCTTCCTATAGAAATCAAGGGAGTCCATATCTGTCTCAATGTGCAGCTGCTCACTCAGTACTACCTGGAAAATATCTCCTGCACATATATATTCTTTTGCCTTTTCTACCATCCTGTAAAAATGACTCTTTTCCTCTTCAAGATCAGTGTTTATACGATAGAAGGTCTTATCATTATTGCTATTGCTGTGTATATTTTCTTTTTCAGGAAGATCCGTTTCCCTTTCAAGCAGGGGGAAGTATTTTTCTTCATCCCCGTAGAAGGAGTATTCCTTACTTACCTTAGAATAATGAAGATAAGCCTTTGCGTCTGCAAATATAAATTCCGGAAAAGAAAACTGCTTATCGGATATCTTATCTATTTTTTCAAAAAAGTGTACAGTTTCATATGAAAAGATTCCAAACAGTCCTGCAAAAGGTGCATTCTTTATAGATTTTTTCAGATTGTAGAACTGCTCTAGAGTCTTGTAGCTATATTCATACGAATCAATATAGCTGCAGTCTATTCCAATGATTACCTGCCTTGAATCTTCTGCAAGATACGAATTACTGAATTTTTCCCTGATGAGGGAA
>JBHACQ010000177.1:0-5728 GCA_041854625.1 Leptotrichia sp.
AAAATCAGAGCAAGAGAATACTGAGTTAGCAGGGTTTTCGGAGTTTTACAAATGGACAGTATTAAATAATTATAGGAGGATATAAAATTGGGCAGTATAAAAAAAGAAGCCAAGGAAAAGCTTATAATAGCACTTGATTATAGTAAAATGGAAGATGCTGAAAGGCTAGTGGAATCACTGGGGGATGACATATCCATATATAAGGTGGGACTGGAAAGCTATCTGAGTACAGAGGGCAAACTTGTCGACTACCTTCACAGAAAGGGAAAGAAAGTATTTCTTGACCTGAAATTTCATGATATAACAAATACAGTAAAAATGGCATGTGAAAATGCAATAAGGAAAAACGTGTTTATGTTTAATATACACTGTTCTAACGGGAAGAAGACAATGTCAGAAGCAGCTGAACTGTTAAAGAGTCATAATTCCAGGAGCCTGCTTATAGGAGTTACAGTTCTGACAAACTTAGGAGAGGAAGATATCAATGAAATATTTTCAAGTACCCTTACCCTACAGGAACTGGTTATGAATATGGCTGAGATAGCTAAAAGGAGCAATATGGATGGTATAGTATGCTCCCCTCATGAGTCAGGCATGATAAAGGAGAAGCTGGGGAAGGATTTTATAACAGTGTGTCCAGGAGTAAGGCCTAAATTTACTTTGGATGGTGAAGGAAAAAGTAATGATGACCAGAACAGGATAATGACGCCTTATGATGCAATTAAGAATGGAGTGGATTTCCTCGTTGTAGGGAGACCAGTAACTAGGGCAGGCAATCCTTTGGAAGCAGCAAGGCTTATATTGGAAGAAATATCCGAAGGGATGAAGTAGACTTGACTTCGTATAAGAATAATACCTGAAAATGGTTAGTTTCAGAAAAGGAGGATAAAGTGATATATCTGAAGGATGGAAGGAATGTAAAGGGCGAAAGAATTGAACTACTTATAAATAATGATATAATAGAAGCTATAAGCATTAATTTTGACAAGGATATAGAAAAACTGGCAGGAAAGCATAGAAATTTAAAGATAATAAATCTGGAAGGTAAGACTGTCATGCCAGGAGTCATAGATATACATACCCATATGAGGGATCCGGGAATTACTGAAAAAGAAGATTTTGAAACTGGAAGCAGAGGATGTGCTAAAGGGGGAATAACGACATTTTATGATATGCCTAATACTATACCTCCTACAACCTCTCTGGAATCACTGATGGAAAAGAAAGAAATTGCGGGGAGGAAGTCTATAGTAAATTTTGGATTTCATTTTGGGGGGGAGCAGGAATGACAACATAAAAGAGATAAAGGAAGTATTGTCACGGAAAGAAGGAAATACAGTCAAAATATTCATGAATGTCACTACCGGAGAAATGCTGATTGAAGATGATGATATATTGGAGAGGGTATTTGAAAACTCCGGATTGGTTCTAGTGCATGCTGAAAATGAAATGATAGACAAGGCATTGAAGTTGAACAGGGAATACGGGAGAGGACTATACATATGCCATATCTCCTCTGAAGAGGAGCTTCTGAAGGTAATAAAGGCAAAAGAAGATACGGATATGAATAGCAGTACCCATCCTGTGTATGCAGAAGTTACCCCCCATCATTTATTTCTAAATGAAGAAATAAGGGAAAAGGATGAAGTGAGCAGGATGCTCTTGAGGATGAAGCCTGAACTAAAGAAGGAATCAGACAATGAATTCTTATGGAAAGCACTGAATGAAGGGTATGTTGATACAGTAGGGACAGACCATGCCCCTCATCTTATAAGTGAGAAGCTGGAAAAAGTGACTTTCGGAATGCCTGGAGTGGAAACTTCCCTGGCACTTATGCTTGATGCAGCATCAAAGGGAAGAACCTCGCTTGAAAAAATACAGGAGGTAATGTGTGAAAATCCTGCAGAAATAATGAAGATACACAGGAGGGGGAAACTAAATGAAGGATATTTTGCAGATATAATTGTAGTGGATCTGGAAAAAGAATGGACTGTAGGTAAAGATGACAGTATAGAATCAAGGTGTGGATGGACTCCTTATGAGAACTGGAAACTTAAAGGAAAGAATGTCCTTACTATAGTAAATGGGAATATAATATATGAAAATGGAGAAATAAATGAAAATGTGAATAAAGGAAGGGAAGTGGAATTTTATGAATAATATGACATTGGAAGAAAAGGTTGCAAAGGCACTGTTTGATGTAAAAGCTGTAAAAATAAGTGTAAATGAGCCTTTTACCTTTGCATCAGGAATTAAAAGTCCGATTTATTGTGATAACAGGTTTGTCCTAGGATTTCCTGCTGAAAGGGATCTGATAATAGAAGACTATGTAAATTCCATAGATAAAGATGTAGATGTCATAGTGGGGGTTGCTACAGCAGGAATTCCATGGGCATCATTCATTGCAGACAGGATGAAGAAACCGCTGGCATACGTAAGGAACAAACCGAAAGAGCATGGGCGTGGAAAACAGATAGAAGGTGCGGAGGTAAAAGGAAAGAAAGTAGTAGTAATAGAAGATCTGATTACTACAGGGAAAAGCAGCCTCATAGCAGTGGAGGTACTCCAGAGGGAAGAAGCTGCCTATCTGGAAGTTAAGTCGATATTTTCCTATGGATTTAAGTCTGCAGAGGAAAATTATGCAAAATATGGATGCAAGTTCAGCTCTCTGTCAAACTTTGATGTACTGATTACCTTGCTGACTAAGAACAGCTATTTAACTGAAAAGGAATCTGAAATTGCCCTGGAATGGAGTAAAAATCCTGGAGAATGGGGAAAATAATAAAAATTCAAAGAGAATAAAAAGTGAGAAATATTGAAAAATCTCACTTTTTTTGTTAAAATAAATTAGGTGAAGCTCAGGTAAGTGAAAGGATAAAAATGAAATTAAGTAAGATCAGTATGAACCTTTTCCTGTCGAGGCGTTCTGTCTGGAACTGGCTAATGTTAAAAGATGGCAGTTTTCAAAAGTTAGAAGAAGTGTGGATATTGTTTCGGTTACAATTTCTCTTCTTATAACTATTATATTTTCCTATCCTCTTGTAGTAAGAGAAGGAACAATTATAAGTCTGCTGCTGTTTTCAACAATAACAGGGTATTTTCATAATATTTTTACAAAAATTGATTTCATACGGGAATTAAAAGTTTTTATTTAAAACACAAAGAGATTTCAAAGAATGTGCTAAATTTAAATTATAATTATACTATACATATTCTTATGTGGATACTATATAAGAGTGTATAAGGAGGTTTGCATAAAATGGAAATGGGAAGGGAAAATATGAATAATATAGAAGAGGATAAACTGGAAAAACTGAAGAATGAAATTTCAGATCTTGAAAAAATGCTTGAAAAGAAAAGGGAGCTGGAGGAACTGGAAAGAAAAAAAGCGGCTCTGGAAGAGGAACTGAGTTCAGGAATAAAAAAAATAGAAAATGATATACAGCCTTCTTATGAAGAAAATGAAGAAGCTCCGACTGAAGACAGTTTAAAAAATATTGGCGGAAATAAGGATGAACTGTTGGAAGAAGATGAAGAAGTGGAATATGTGTCATACGAGGAAGTTGCCAAGAAAATGAGAAATAAATGGATTTTTATTGGAGTAGCTTCTGTTATTGTTGCAGTTGGAATCACAACTTTTTTCTTGAGGAACAGGGATAGCGGAAACAAGGAGAATATTGAAAGCAAGATAAAGGAAATAAAGGAAATAAAGGAGGAAGCTGAAAAAAATGCTCAAATAAAAGCTAAATCTGAAATGGACAGAAAGCTTGCTGAAGAAGTAGAAAAGTTAAGAATACAGTCTGAAATGGAAGCAGAAAGGAAATCAGCTGAAAATAATGTTGTTATAAACAATGAAGAAACTACAAAGGAGAAAGAGCCTGAAAAAAAGAATCCAGATAAAGTACTTACATTACCTAAAGTAGACACGGGACAGCTTGATGAACTTCTTGGAAAGAAAGCTGAAGAAGCACAGAAAAACGTAGAAGGATATATAGAAGAGAGAGGCGGAGTAGAGGGTATTTTCAATGATATTTCTTCAGGTGTGGGTTCCATTGTAAAAAATGTGGAAGGTTTTTTCAGTGATATTTTTAATAATGACAAATCAGAAACATCTGAAAATAAAACTGAAGAAAAAGATAAGAAATAGCCGATAGAAATAATACTTCATGGCTGTATGACTGTATTGCCATTTTTCCCTGTGGAACTTTATATCATGGATTAAAAAGGACGGGAGAAATTTTTATAAAATATGAAAATTAATAACCTTGACAATGGGAAATTTTGGGGTATAATAAAAATAGGAATAAGTCAGTCAACAATGAAACTATTTGGATGAAGGGTATGAGAGAGCACTTAAATGTGGCACCGAAGGTACAAGTCAGTAATTTGCGCTTATTGATGAATTTCTCAGGTAAAAAGATCATACTTGGACAAAACTCTGGAATTTTATTATGACAGGGATATGCAAGTAATTTCTTGTTTTTTATTTTATAATTGCGTTTTGGAGGGAGATATAAAGTGAAACTATTAACAAACAATCCAAAATTTCTAGGTTTTAAGGCAAGGAATATAGAAGTAGACTACAGGGAAGTGTGCTACCATGAAATTTTAAAAGTGGCACGTGACTATGTACATAAAAATTTCCATCTGCTGACACATCCTCTGTATGGAAGTGTAAAGCCTAATGAAACTGTATACAGAAGCATAGTTTTACAGCAGAAAGAAGATCTGGATGTTAATTCAGTTGCATTGATTTCCGAAGCTATAGAAGTTTTTTTGAAATTCAGTAAAAACAAGAAAACTCCTGAATGGACAGAATCTGTGAAGGAAGACTTTAGCGTTATAGACTATGACTTAATTAATAACGCTATTGAAAGAATTATAAAATGAATTAAGGAGGGTAAGTATTATGTCGGAACATTTTGATTTGATCATCATCGGCTCAGGGCCTGCAGGACTATCTTCAGCACTGTATGCTTCAAGAGGAAAACTTAAGACACTTCTTCTTGAAAAAGGACAGAGTGGTGGACAGGCAGCAATTACACATCTTATTGAAAATTATCCAGGTTCAATTGAAAATTCCACAGGACCTAATTTAACCCAGAGGATGTTGGAACAGGCTAAAAATTTTGGAACTGAAATAAGAAAAGAAGAAGTTGTGGAAGTAGATTTTTCTGGAAAGGAAAAAGTTGTTAAATGTAAAGAAGCAGTTTACACATCAAAAGCTGTAGTAATTGCAACCGGTGCAACACCAAGGAAACTTCCCGCTCCTGGAGTGAAGGAACTGTCAGGAAAGGGTATCTCCTATTGTGCAACTTGTGATGCGGATTTCTTCCAAGGACTGGAAGTTTATGTAGTGGGAGGCGGAAACAGTGCAATGGAAGAGGCTATGTATCTTGCTAAGTTTGCAAGACAGGTTCATATAGTTCATATGCTAGACTGTTTCCAATGTGAAAATATAGTTCTTGAGAAAGTTAAGAGTACACCTAATATAGACATCAGACTCAGAACTGTAGTCCAAGAAGTAAAAGGAGAAGGAATCCTGGAATCAATCGTACTTAAAAATCTTGATACAGAAGAAGTCTATGAAGTTTTTGCAGACGAGGAAGACGGAACAATGGGACTGTTCATATTTATAGGTTATGAGCCTCAGACTGAACTGTTTAAAGGTAAAGTTAATATAGATGAATATGGATATATAGTTGCAGGAGAAGACACAGTAACTGAT
>JBHACQ010000178.1:0-4730 GCA_041854625.1 Leptotrichia sp.
GGATCTGTCTTAGGCTTATATGTACTGCAGTCTGCTACCGACATACCTTTCCCATCAATGTTCCACGCTCCTTCACATTGGTTAGCAGCCAAAGCTCCACCCCATAGAAAGCCTTCAGGAAATATTCCTTTCTTAATATTTTCTTTCATTCTATTCATCACCTATATATATTATTTACGTTATTTATGGAAACGTATAATCCTTTTATGTATAATCTTCTATAAATTTGTCTTATGCTGCCTTTTCCTTTCCGTTTTCAGCCTCCTTATTTGAAATAAGTACAAAAGGGATCCACGTTAATGTACATACTGTAAAAATTATAATCTGTACTATAACTCCCTGCCAACCATGAGATATGAAGGGACTCACTATTATTGGAACTCCAAAAGGAACTTCCACTACATTAGGTACTAGAAATCCAATTTTTGTAGCAAACAATGCTATAGCAGCCCCTATTGCTGAGTTGAATATAAAAGGTAAGGCAAAAGTAGGGTTTAGTACTAATGGCAATCCGAACACTACCGGCTCATTTATACTACATAATCCAGGTAATAGTCCTAGTTTTGCTATCATTCTATGTTCTTCCCTCTTTGAAAAGAGAAATATGGCTATTATAAGTGACAAAGTAACTCCTGCTCCTCCTGGAACTATAAAATTTTGCCAGAAAGATGTCGTAAACGCCTCATTAGGAACTTTTCCTGCTTCCAAAGCTGCAACATTTGCTGCGATTGCTGTTGCAAATAAAGGATTTCTAAGTGGAGTTACAACCAGTCCTCCGTGTATTCCCAAAAACCAGAATAATTGCCCTCCTATTACAAGTGCCAGTATTCCTAATGGGCTCTTAAGTGCTATTTCAAGCGGTGTCTGAACCGCAGAATAAATAAATTCATTTAAATACTTACCTGTGATTGTCTTAAATACATTTCCAAAAACCGCTGTTCCCAACACTATTATTAGTATCGGTATCAATGTATTGAAAGAAACAGCTATTCCAGCCGGTACTGATGGCGGCATTTTTATCTTTATAGCCTCAATATTTGTAAGCACTCTGAATAGCTCTGCTACTATTATTGCCATAGTCATTCCTATAAATAGTCCTTGTGCTCCGAGAGCTGTACTCGGTACTGCTGCAACTTTTTTAGTTTCTTCATTGAGTACATATGTTATTACCTGAGGAATAACTGACACATAAGAAACTACCGCCACAATTCCTGTAAGATGTTCAGGAGTCTTGTTTGATCTTGCAAGCTGCATTGATATTAGAAATACTATTGGTACTGTCATAAATGTCATTGTAGCAAAATTCATTGCTGAAAAAGCTCCCGATAGACTTTCCAATGACGGTATCCACCGTGCAAGACCAGTTTTAGGACTGGAAACAAGAGCTGTAAACAATGTTCCAAATGATCCTACTATTATAAAAGGCATGTATATTGTAAAAGCATTTTTTATAGCCTGCAAATATTTGTTATCATCTATTTTTTCTGCAAGTAATACTAGAAAATCTTCCATTTTTTCTCTAAATGCCATATCATTTCACCCCTGCCAGCTCTTCAGCCTGTTTTAATACCGCAGCTCCATCACATCTCCCATATGCTACTGCATCTATAACTCCTATTGGTGCCTTATCTCCTACAATTTTTGAAACTTTTCTCTGTATATGCCTTACTTGTGGTCCTAACAAAAGTACATCAAAATTACCAAGTTCCTCTTCTATCTGACCTTGTTCCACTGCCCATATTTTATAATCTTTTCCCTGTTGCTTTGCACTTTCTTCCATTCTTGATACTACTAAACTTGTAGACATACCTGCACAACATGCTAACATTATTCTCATAATTATCATCTCCTATTTTTATGGGTACTGTAAACTCTACAGCACTTTTTTATTTATTTTATTTTTGGTATCTATAAAATTCTATAAATCTTTATAAATAAGTATTTCTTAACTTTAATTTTCTTGTTTTTCTCCACTTTTTACCTTAACGACATTAAAATTTCACAAGAAAAAAATGAGAATGAGCTTAGGAAAAATGCTCTCTTTTGCATTTTTCTTTAGCGAATTGAGTTTTTTTCGTTTAGTGGAATTTTGTCGTAATAGGGAGTTTTTGGTACTTTTTGATCCTGCAAAAAGTACGTATAAATTTATTTTTTATAAAAAAGAAAAATTATTTTAAAAATTTTATATTTTACAAACACCTTTTTTTATTTTATTTTTTCTATCTGATCCTTCAATTCTTTTATCATTCTGTACATATTCAAAAATTCTTCTGCCTGATCTTTTGCGGTTATTGCCATTGTCAGATGATCCTGAGAATGTACAAGAATTATATTCACATCTACCCCTTTTCCGCTACTTTCCTGTTTTATTAATTCTGTCTGTGAGTGATGAGCCTCCCTCAACTCTTTTTCAGCTTCTTTTATATACTTTTCAGCCTCCTCAAACTCAAACTCTCTAGCCGCCTCTATTGCCATCATCGACGAAGATTTTGAATTTCCAGCATTCATTATTACTTGAAAAGCTATTTCATACTTCTCTTCATTCATCTTTATCTCCCTCCATTTTTTCTTCTATGTTCCCCAGCATTAATACCAGATCTTCAAATTTTCTATTTTTTACCAGTTTTTCTATACTTTTTTTATCTAAAAGAAACTTTGCTGTCACTTTATAAAAATATTTAAGTTTCTTATCTGTATTTTTAGACACTGAAACAAGAAATATCACTTGTACTTCTTTCTTATCCCATATAATAGGCTTTTCCAGTATTCCTACACATACAAAGGTTTCATCAGTAAGAGTCCTGTCTGGATGAGGCATCGCTATCCTGTGACCAAATTCAGTTATTCCTAACTTTTCTCTTCTCTTTACTGATTCAAGGAAATTTTTTGGTATTTTTCTATGTTTTTTTATATGATTTACCATGTATTCCAGCACTTCTTCCTTTGTTTCTGCATTTATATTTGAAAGAAATAGATTTTTGTCATAGTACTTCAATATATTTTCATTTTCCTCTGTATTAAATATCTTCCTTATATTTCTTATATTATTTTCTTCCAGAAAATATTCCACTTCCTGTATAGGGATAGGTACTTTTATATTTATAGGTACTGTTGTGAGAATAAAATCTATATTTTTAAAATCTATATTTTCCAAGTCATAGACACTGCAAGTTATAAGTTCCTTTATATATTCTCCAAAAGCTTCTTTATAGGTATAGGCAAGCAGTTCCGCACTCCCTTTTCCTGAAGAACATACAAGAAGGACTGTTTTCTTATTTATATCCTTTCTTTGCCTTTCAAGGGCAAGAGCCAGATTCAATGCAATGTAGCCTATTTCATCTTCAGACAGATTTTTGTTGTAATATTCATAAAAAGTTGTACTCGCATACTTAGCCATTGTATATGCTAGACTAAATCTTTCTTTTATTTTATCAAGCATAGGATTTTTCATTTTCATATCAAACTTTACCCTTATCCTTAACGGCATAAGATGCTGAGCTAATGCCACTCTAAGTTCCAGATCCTTGCTAAAATCAAATTTAAAGGCATCGTAAATTTTCTTTAACATTTCATTTACAATATTACTGATTTCCTGATCAATAACAAAATTTTCATCTTCTATCCTATTTCCTTTAAACAGCTTCTTTCCTGCCAGATGAATTGCCACATATCCTATTTCAGATTCAGGAAACTTTATCTTAAAAATTTTTTCCAAATTATGTGTACACTTTTCAGCTATACGAAATTCTTTTTCGCTTATATATTCTTTCAGTTTCTCTTCTTCTACAGGAACATAGCAGTTGTCTTCTATTCTTTTCAATGCAATCTGAATATGGATTATAAGATTCTGAAAAGCTACATCTGATATATCAAATTCTTCCTTTCTCAAAGTTTCCATTATTACAGTTGCTATTTTTTTCATTTCATTTTCATCTATTAGCTTTACTTTTTCCTTTTCACTGCTTTTTTTCTCTATATAATCAGCAATACATAACCGCAAGTTAAACTCTTCCCCTTTGAGCCTTATTCCATAATAAGGTTTTCTTTCCAGATTTATGTTGTAGCTATTAAGTATCTTTTCAACTTCCTTCAAATCCCCTGCCAAAGTTTTGGGAGAAGTAAAAAGCATTTTGCTTAAATCTTCAACTTTTACATACTCTTTAATATTTATCAAATATTCTATAATGTACTGTATTCTTTCTTCTGATGTTTCAGGAAGTACATTTCTCTTATTTGACAGATCCAGCTTTGAAAACTTTTCCTTGTCATCTATTTTCAATATATATCCGTATCCTGATTTAGAAACTATTTCTGCTCCTGATTTCTTTAATAAATCATTTAAATTCTTTATAGCTGTTCTTACAGTCTTATTACTAACTTTCAGTTCTTTCGCCAGTTCATCTGCTGTCTTATACCTTTTTGATGATATTAGCTCTGTTAATTTTTTTATACGATTATCCAAATCCACAAACCTCCTTTCCTTTCAGGTTTTTTACTGGTATTTGTAAAGTTCTATAAATACTACTAAATACAGTATTTCCTAACTTTAATTTTCTTTATTTCCCTCCACTTTTTACCTTAACGACATTAAAATTTCACAAGAAAAAACGACAATGAGCTTAGGAAAAATACTCCTTTTTGCATTTTTCTTTAGCGAATTGAAGTTTTTTGGTTAGTGAAATTTTGTCGTAACAAGGAGTTTTTGGTACTTTTTGATCCAGCAAAAAGTA
>JBHACQ010000179.1:0-5106 GCA_041854625.1 Leptotrichia sp.
AAAAAGCTAATTATACAGAAAAAAAAGAGAAAAATTTCCTTTAAATATTTTTTTTTTAAGTTATAATTATGTTGTAAATGAAAGATATCATTTCTTTGAATATCTTTTAGTAGAAATAATTTGTAAGGAGGTAATATTGATATGGCTATCAATGTAAGAAGTGAAATAAAACCACTGAAAAAAGTTTTATTACACAGACCTGGAAGAGAACTCTTGAACTTGACACCTGATACATTGGACAGATTACTGTTTGATGATATCCCGTTCTTAAAAGTTGCTCAACAGGAACATGATGCATTTGCTCAAATCTTAAGGGATAATGGAGTGGAAGTAGTGTATCTTGAAGATCTTGCTGCAGAAACTATTGGACAATGCCCTGATTTGAAAAAGAAATTCATTGAACAGTTTATCTATGAAGGAGGAGTTTATTCTGAAGATCATAAAAATGCTTTAATAGACTTTTTTGATTCATATGGAGATAACAAGGAGCTCATCCTTAAGACAATGGAAGGTGTAAGATATGGTGAATTAAGTATAGATTCTGATTCATTAGCAACAAAGCTGAATAATGATAAAGATGAACCTATTCTTGATCCTATGCCTAATTTATATTTTACAAGAGATCCGTTTGCTTCCATAGGAAACGGAGTAAGCTTGAACAGAATGTATTCTGTTACAAGAAACAGAGAAACTATCTATGCAGACTATATATTTAAATATCATCCTGACTTCAAAGGAAAAGTTCCTTATTACTATGAAAGAGATAATAATTTCCACATTGAAGGAGGAGATATACTGAATCTTAACGATAAGGTACTGGCAATAGGTATTTCTCAAAGGACACAAGCTGCTGCAATAGATGAAATAGCAAAAAATATTTTTGAATCCAATGACAGCACAATAACTACAATACTTGCTTTTAAAATACCTTCAACAAGAGCATTTATGCATTTAGATACAGTTTTTACACAAATTGATTATGATAAATTTACTATTCATCCTAATATCATGGGACCACTGGAAGTATATGAATTAACTAAAAACGGAAATAAGATAGAAGTAAAACTGCTTACAAGCACTTTAAAGGAAATACTTGAAAAATATCTGGAAGTTCCTGAAGTTCATCTTATAAAATGTGGCGGAGAAGACAGAATTGCTGCTGAAAGAGAACAATGGAATGATGGATCCAATACTTTATGTATAGCTCCAGGTGTTATTATAGTATATGAAAGAAACGATGTTTCAAATGAACTGTTAAGAAGAGCAGGACTTAAAGTTCTTGAAATGCCAAGTGCCGAATTATCTAGGGGACGTGGAGGACCTAGATGTATGAGTATGCCTTTAGTAAGAGAAGATTAATTAAAAAATTTGAAAATTTGAAATATGTGGTATAATATATTATGAGGGATATATCTGGAATCTTCTGGATATATCCTTTGACAGGAATAAAATTAAAGAAAGGGTGGTAGAAAATGCCAAAAAGTTTAAGCGGAAGAAACTTTTTAAAATTACTTGATTTTTCAAGTTCTGAAATCAGATATTTACTTGATGTATCTAAAAAATTTAAGGAACTGAAACTAACAGGAGTTCCACACAGGTACCTGGAAGGAAAAAATATAGTTCTTTTATTTGAAAAGACATCAACACGTACTAGATGTGCATTTGAAGTTGCCGGAATGGATCTGGGGATGGGAGTTACTTATCTTGATCCAGGAAGCTCACAGATGGGTGCTAAAGAAAGTATTGAGGATACTGCACGTGTACTTGGAAGAATGTACGATGGAATAGAGTACAGAGGATTTTCTCAGGAAATAGTTCAGGAGCTGGCAGATAATGCAGGAGTACCTGTATGGAACGGGCTGACAAATGAATTCCATCCTACTCAGATGTTAGCTGACTTACTTACAATTGAAGAAAATTTTGGTCATTTAAAAGGAATAAACTTTACTTATATGGGTGACACAAGAAACAATCTCGGTAATTCACTTCTTATAGCATGTGCTAAAATGGGACTTAACTTTACAGCTTGCGGACCAGCTGAACTTAAACCTGAACAATACCTGATTGATGAAGCTGAAAAACTTGCTAAGGAAAACAACTGTACTGTAAAGTTTACTGAAAATGTAGAAGAAGCATGTAAAGATGCAGATGTAATTTATACAGATATATGGGTATCTATGGGTGAACCTGCAGAAATCTGGGAGCAGAGAATAGCTTTACTTAAAAAATATCAGGTAAACAAGGAAGCTATGAGCTATGCAAAAGACACTGCTATATTCTTGCATTGCCTACCTTCATTCCATGATTTAAAAACAACTGTAGGTCAACAGATACATGAAAAATTTGGAATACCTGAAATGGAAGTTACTGATGAAGTTTTTGAAAGCCCTCAGTCAAAAGTATTCGACCAAGCTGAAAATAGAATGCATACAATAAAAGCAGTAATGTACGCTACATTAAAATAAGGAGATGAAAAAATGAGAAAACAGAGGATAGTTATCGCACTTGGAGGAAACGCACTAGGAAATAATCCTGAAGAACAGTTAAAGCTTGTAAAGAATACAGCTAAAGCGATTGTTGCAATGACAAAGGAAGGATATGAAATAATAGTAGGTCATGGTAATGGACCTCAAGTAGGTATGATAAACCTTGCCATGGACTATGCAGCTAATGGAGAAGTTAAGACGCCTTATATGCCATTTGCAGAATGTGGAGCAATGAGTCAAGGATATATAGGATATCACCTTCAGCAGGCTATAAGAGAAGAGCTCCAGGCACAGAATATTGATAAAGGTGTAGCTAGTATAGTTACACAGGTAGTAGTTGATAAAAAGGATCCTGCTTTTGAAAATCCGTCAAAACCTGTAGGAATGTTCTATTCTAAGGAAGAAGCTGATAAGATAGCTTCTGAAAAGGGATTTACATTTGTTGAAGATGCAGGAAGAGGATATAGAAGGGTAGTTCCTTCACCGTTACCAAAAAAAATAGTAGAATTGAAAGAAGTTGAAGCTCTTGTAAATAATGAGGCAATTGTTATTACTGTGGGTGGAGGCGGAATTCCAGTATCTGAAGAAAATGGAAGATATACTGGAGTAGATGCTGTTATTGACAAAGATAAATCAAGTTCAAAGCTTGCAATTGATTTAAAGGCCGATATGCTTGTAATACTTACTGCAGTTGATAAAGTATGTATTAATTTCAATAAGCCTGACCAGAAGGAACTTGACAGTTTAAATATTGAAGAAATCAAAAAATATATAGATGAAGGACATTTTGCTAAAGGAAGTATGCTTCCTAAAATAGAAGCATGTCTGGAATATGTTACACACAATAAGGAAGGAAAAGCAATAATAACATCTTTAGAAAATGCTCACTTAGCACTAAAAGGGGAAACAGGAACAGTTATTAAATTTTAGATAAAGGTAGGCGAGTGATATGTCAAAGAAAAAAGGTATACAGTTATCTGCATTTTCAATATTGTTTTTAATAATATTTGCACTGGCAGCTTTAACTTTTGTTTTTCCTAAAGTAGAAAATGCAAAACTGGCAACAGTTGTAATGGCTCCTTTTAATGGATTTAAGGATGCAATAGACGTATGTATATTTATATTGCTTCTGGGAGGATTTTTAGGAGTAGTTACAAAAAAACAGGGGCACTTGATGCAGGAATCGGTGCACTTGTAAAAAAACTTAAAGGAAATGAACTGGTATTAATACCTATACTTATGATATTATTTTCAATAGGTGGAAGTACATATGGAATGGCTGAAGAAACTGTGGCATTCTATGTTTTAATCTGTTCAACTATGGTTGCTGCAGGTTTTGATACTACGGTAGGAGTTGCTACTATTATGCTTGGTGCCGGAGTAGGAGTATTAGGATCAACAGTAAACCCTTTTGCAATTGGAGTTGCACTTGATGCATTAAAGGAAAAGAATATCCAGTATAATAGTGGAACAGTGATACTGCTAGGTGTTATATTATGGCTAAGTGCTTTAGTTCTGGCAATTTTCTTTGTTTTATCTTATGCAAAAAAAGTTAAAGCTGATAAAGGCTCAACAATTCTGTCGTTACAGGAACAGCAGGATATGCAGGAAACTTTTGGTCATGCAAATTTTGACAGCGTTGAATTTACTGGAAAAACTAAAATAACTTTAATTATATTTACAGTAACATTTATAATAATGGTTATTTCCCTGATACCATGGGAAAGTTTTGGAATAACTGTATTTAAAGGATGGACTAGCTATCTGACAGGAACATCTTTTGGTGAATGGTATTTTGCTGAACTCGCAATGTGGTTCTTAATATCAGGAGTTGTAATCGGTGTAGTAAACAGGCTTGGAGAAAGAGAAATTATAGATTCCTTCATGGAAGGTGTTAAGGATATGTTAAGTGTAGTACTTATAATAGCTGTTGCAAGAGGAGCTTCCGTACTTATGAAGGAAACTAAATTTGATGCCTTCATACTGGAATCTGCTTCTTCGGCATTGAAGGGACTTTCACCTATAATATTTGCACCTGCTTCGTATCTATTATTCATTGTATTGTCTTTCCTTATACCATCAACATCAGGACTTGCATCAGTTTCATTCCCTGTACTGGGACCTCTGACTGCAGCCTTAGGTTATAGTTCTGAAGTTATGGTTCTTATATTTAGTGCAGCTTCAGGATTAGTAAACTTGATAACTCCTACTTCAGGAGTTGTCATGGGAGGACTTGCAATAGGAAAAATGGGATATGGAACATGGCTAAAATTCGTATCTAAGCTCATAGTAGCTATATTTGTTGTAGATATAATAATTCTTACTATAGCAATGGCTGTCTTATAGTATATAGTATTCTGAATTATTTATTAGAAATAGCATTTTAAATACTTTTTAATATCAATAACAGTGTTCTCCTGAATTTTCAAATCAAATTCGGGAGAACACTTAAATAGGATTATGATAAATTATAATGAAATCTTATGGAAATGATAGAAAATTGACAAAATAGGAAAAATACTATATAATTTTGTATAGAAAGAAAAGATTTATCAATAAATAATATTAAACCTGTATGTGAGCCTGTAGCTCAGTTGGACAGAGCAACGGCCTTCTAAGC
>JBHACQ010000180.1:0-5289 GCA_041854625.1 Leptotrichia sp.
AAATATAATTTTAAAAACTTGAAAATCAATAAAATTCTTGACAGATGCCTATAAATATTGTAAAATAAACAAGTTATAACTCATAAACTAAGTGCAGGAAGATATGTAACATTGTTACATATTTTTTAGAGTGAATTTAGAGTAAGTCGTATATCCATGATGGAGATACATAAATGCTGGAAACAGCAAGACTGAAGCAAATGAGCTTTTTAAAAGTTTTAGTTTTGATTGATAACGGAGAAAATATAATTGAAAGAAAATCGGAAGGAGGAAATATGCCTACTATTAATCAATTAGTAAGATTTGGTAGAAGTACATCTGAGAAAAAGAAGAAATCACCTGCATTAAAGGGAAACCCGCAAAAGAGAGGGGTATGTGTAAGAGTATACACTACTACACCTAAGAAGCCGAATTCAGCCTTAAGAAAGGTGGCTAGGGTTAAACTGGTAAACGGAATAGAAGTTACTGCTTATATTCCAGGAATCGGGCACAACTTACAGGAGCACAGTATAGTTCTTATAAGAGGAGGAAGAACAAAAGACTTGCCAGGTGTTAGATACAAGATAATCAGAGGAGCTTTAGATACTGCGGGAGTAGTAAACAGAAAGCAAGGAAGATCAAGATACGGAACTAAGAAACCGTCAGCAGCAAGTGCAAACTAAAATTTTTAAAAAGTAAGGAGGACAATTAAGTGTCAAGAAGAAGAAGAGCAGAGAAAAGAGATGTTTTACCTGATTCTCAATATAATGATAAAGTAGTGACGAAGTTTATAAATGGATTAATGAAGGATGGAAAAAAATCAATAGCTGAAAAAATATTTTATACGGCATTGGATCAGATTAAGGAAGAAACTCAGGAAGAAGGAATTGATGTTTTCAGAAGAGCGATGGAAAATGTAAGACCTCAGCTTGAAGTTAGATCTAGAAGAATCGGAGGGGCTACTTATCAGGTTCCTGTGGAAGTAAGAAAGGAAAGACAGCAGGCGTTAGCAATAAGATGGCTTGTAAGATACACTAGGGAAAGAAAAGAATACGGTATGATCAATAAACTTAAAAAAGAATTAATCGCAGCTGCAAACAATGAAGGCGGATCAGTTAAGAAGAAAGATGATACTTACAAAATGGCAGAAGCTAACAGAGCGTTTGCACATTATAAGTGGTAATTCGAATAGTATAAGCGTTTAATTTTATTAAGGAGGATAAAAAGTAATGGCAAGAAAAGTTGCTTTAAAGGATACTAGAAACATCGGTATCATGGCACACATAGATGCCGGGAAAACAACTACGACTGAAAGAATATTATTCTATACAGGAGTAAACCATAAAATTGGAGAGGTTCATGAAGGAGCCGCTACAATGGACTATATGGAACAGGAACAGGAAAGAGGAATTACTATAACATCTGCAGCAACTACTGCATTTTGGAATGGAAACAGGATAAATATAATAGATACACCAGGACACGTTGACTTTACTGTAGAAGTGGAAAGATCGCTAAGGGTTCTTGATGGAGCGGTTGCGGTATTTTCAGCAGTTGATGGGGTGCAGCCACAATCAGAAACTGTATGGAGACAGGCTGATAAGTACAACGTACCAAGAATGGCCTTCTTGAACAAGATGGACAGGGTTGGGGCAGACTTTGCAATGTGTGTAAACGATATTAAAGAAAAGCTCGGGGGAAATGGAGTTCCAGTTCAGCTTCCTATAGGAGCTGAAGATTCTTTTGAAGGTATAATAGACCTTATTACAATGAAGGAATATCTGTTTAAAGATGAAACTATGGGTGCAGACTACACTGTATCTGATGTAAGGGATGCACTGTTAGAGGAAGCTCAGGCTGCAAGGGAGCACATGCTTGAATCTGTAGTTGAAACTGATGACGAACTGATGGAAAAATACTTCGGGGGAGAAGACATAACTGAAGAAGAAATAAAGAAAGCGATAAGAAAGGCTACAATAAGTGGAATAGTGGTTCCTGTGCTGTGTGGTACAGCATTTAAAAACAAAGGGATACAGCCTCTTCTGGATGCAGTTGTTGCCTATATGCCTTCACCTGTGGATATAGGAGCTGTAAAAGGGATAGATCCTAAGACTGAAGAAGCTATGGAAAGACAGCCGTCAGATGACGAAGCTTTCTCAGCACTGGCATTTAAAATACTTACAGATCCATTTGTAGGAAGACTTTCGTTCTTCAGGGTTTATTCAGGAGTGCTGAATAAAGGTTCTTATGTCCTGAATTCTACAAAAGGTAAAAAAGAAAGAATGGGAAGACTGCTTCAGATGCATGCAAACAAAAGAGAGGAACTTGATATAGTTTACTCTGGAGATATAGCTGCAGCAGTAGGGCTTAAGGATACTACTACAGGAGATACCCTGTGTGATGAACAGAAGCCTATAATACTTGAAAAAATGGAATTCCCTGATACAGTTATCCAGATAGCTGTTGAGCCTAAAACTAAGGCGGATCAAGAAAAAATGGGAACTGCATTGGCTAAACTTGCTGAAGAGGATCCTACATTCAAAGTGACTACAAACCAGGAAACAGGGCAGACGCTGATTTCAGGGATGGGAGAGCTTCACCTGGAGATAATAGTAGATAGGATGAAAAGGGAATTTAAGGTTGAAGCAAACGTAGGTAAGCCTCAAGTTGCATATAGGGAAACAATTTCTGGAAATGCAGATGTTGAAGAGAAGTATGCTAAGCAGTCAGGAGGTAGAGGACAATACGGTCATGTTAAAATCAGAGTTGAAGCAAACCCTGATAAAGGTTATGAATTCATTAATGAAGTTACAGGAGGAGCGATTCCAAGAGAATATATCCCTGCAGTAGATAAGGGAATTCAGGAAGCTCTTGAATCAGGAGTAGTTGCAGGCTATCCTGTACAGGATGTGAAAGTTACATTGTATGATGGAACTTATCACGAAGTGGATTCATCTGAAATGGCATTTAAAATCGCAGGATCAATGGCTATTAAGAAAGCTATGAAAGCGGCAAGTCCTATACTGCTTGAACCTATCTTTAAGGTAGAAGTTACTACTCCTGAAGAATATATGGGAGATGTAATAGGAGACCTGAATTCAAGAAGAGGTCAAGTTTCAGGAATGACTGACAGAAATAATGCTAAAATAATAAATGCTCAAGTACCTTTATCACAGATGTTCGGATATGCAACAGACTTAAGATCTAAAACTCAAGGAAGAGCATCGTATTCAATGGAGTTTGAAAAGTATGTACAGGTTCCAAATAATATAGCACAGCAGATTGTGACTGAAAGACAAGGGAAATAGAAGCATTTAGAATAAACCGGCTATATAATGACGGGCAAACGGTATACAAATAATACATAGATGAGATTAAGTGTAAGAAGACTATATAAATTTAAAAATAATTGGAGGAAAGATAAGAAATGGCAAAAGCTAAATTCGAGAGAAGCAAACCACATGTAAACGTAGGGACGATAGGACACGTAGACCACGGTAAGACGACGACGACAGCAGCTATATCAAAAGTACTGGCGGCGAAGGGTCTGGCAGAGAAGGTAGACTTTGAGAACATAGACCAGGCACCTGAAGAAAGAGAAAGAGGGATAACAATCAATACAGCCCACATAGAGTACCAGACAGAGAGCAGACACTATGCCCACGTAGACTGTCCAGGACACGCGGACTATGTAAAGAACATGATAACAGGGGCGGCACAGATGGACGGAGCGATACTGGTAGTATCAGCGGCAGACGGACCAATGCCACAGACTAGGGAGCACATCCTTCTGGCGAGACAGGTAGGAGTACCTTACATAGTAGTATACTTGAACAAGGTAGACATGGTAGATGACGAGGAGCTTCTGGAGCTTGTAGAGATGGAAGTTAGGGAACTTCTTACGGAATACAACTTCCCTGGGGACGACATACCTGTAGTTAAGGGGTCATCACTGGGAGCACTGAACGGAGAGGCACAGTGGGAAGAGAAGATACTGGAGCTGATGGATGCTGTAGACGACTACATACCGACACCGGAAAGACCTGTTGACCAGGCGTTCCTGATGCCTATAGAGGACGTTTTCACAATAACAGGAAGGGGAACGGTAGTAACAGGAAGAGTAGAAAGAGGAGTAATCAACGTAGGAGAGGAAGTAGAGATAATCGGTATAAGGCCTACTGCGAAGACTACGGTGACGGGAGTAGAGATGTTCAGGAAGCTTCTTGATACTGGACAGGCAGGAGACAACATAGGAGCCCTTCTGAGAGGAACTAAGAAGGAAGAGGTTGAAAGAGGTCAGGTACTTGCTAAGCCGGGGACAATCAAGCCTCATACATCATTCAAGTCGGAAGTGTACGTACTTACTAAGGATGAAGGAGGAAGACATACGCCGTTCTTTACAGGTTATAAGCCGCAGTTCTACTTCAGGACGACGGACATAACAGGAGAAGTAAACCTTCCTGAAGGAGTAGAGATGGTAATGCCGGGAGACAACATAGAAATGTCAGTTGAACTGATACATCCAATAGCGATGGAAGAAGGACTGAGATTCGCCATAAGAGAAGGTGGAAGGACAGTTGCTTCAGGAGTTGTTGCTACTATCGTTAAATAATTTAGGAATAAAATTGTAGTATTTTAGAGAAAATAGTGTTGAAAATGTGGTTCTAATTTGAAAGTTGGATGTATGATAGATCTGGATGAGTAATTTTAAGTCATATTTTCACACTATTTTTTTGAAAGGAAAGATTATGAAAAAGGTAAGAAAGATAGCATTAGCCATTCTAATTATGTGTGTAATATCTTCATGTACGGGCATAGGAGTGGGGATAGGAATACCGATAGGACCGGTTAGTGTAGGAGTAGGAACTACAATAAGGCTTCCTAAGGGGAAGAAGAATAAGGCAAGAACTACTGAAATTAAAGATGCTGATATTAATACAGATGATATTGATTAATAAGTTAAATAAATTTATTAGTTTGAAATTATAAAAAAAATATATAAAAAAATTTTTTTAAAGATTTTTATTTTTAAAAAAAATGTTGTATAATTAATGTGTAAATACTGACTGTATAAGATTTTTATTGAAAAGACTTTACAAAAATTTTATATTATGTTAGAATATGCATAGGTTGTTAGAATAATAAAAATTTAAATTGAAAATTTCTTAGGAGGAAAAGTTATGAAAAAATTGTTAGGATTGTTAGCATTAACAGTAGCAGTTTCAGGAATTGCTTCTGCAGATCAGGATGTTTTAAAAAACTTTAATGCATCTACTGAAATTAGACAGCAATGGACTGACAAGCATGGAA
>JBHACQ010000181.1:0-9835 GCA_041854625.1 Leptotrichia sp.
CAACTGTTAGAAATTTTTTTAAATATTACATTTAATATTGCAATTTGCTAAAAATAAATCGGAAATACATACTATTAATAAAAATAATTGTTATATATAAAATAAATATTTGAAAAAAGTAGTAAAATATACTATTATGTATGAAAAGTATTATTTTAACAATGGGAATAGCTGATTAAAATTAATAATGAAATTAGGAGGATTTAGTAATGGCAGGAAACATTTTAGGAACAACAGTTTATTACGATGCTGATTGCAATTTGAATAAATTGACGGGGAAAAAGATAACAGTATTAGGATATGGTTCACAGGGGCATGCACATTCTTTGAACTTAAAGGAAAGCGGAATGGATGTTACAATAGGTCTGAGAAAAGGTTCTAAATCATGGAGTACAGCTGAAGAGGCAGGTTTTACGGTTAAGGAAACTGCTGATGCAGTTAAAGGGGCAGATATAGTAATGATTTTAATACCAGATGAACTTCAGGCTGACACTTATGCAAATGATGTTGCACCGAATCTGAAAGAAGGGGCTTATTTAGGATTTGGACATGGATTTAATATACATTTTAATAAAATAGTTCCGAGGGAAGATGTAAATGTATTCATGGTTGCTCCAAAAGGACCCGGGCATCTGGTAAGAAGGACATTCCAGGAAGGAAGCGGAGTTCCGTGTCTGATAGCAGTAGAAAAGAATCCAAGCGGAGACACTAAGGAAGTGGCACTGGCATGGGCATCAGGTGTAGGAGGCGGAAGATCAGGAATCCTTGAAACAACATTTAAGCAGGAGACAGAAACTGACCTGTTTGGAGAACAGGCAGTATTGTGTGGAGGAGTAGTAGAATTAATGAAGACCGGATTTGAAGTGCTTACAGAAGCAGGTTACGATCCTGTAAATGCATACTTTGAATGTCTTCATGAAATGAAGCTTATAGTAGACCTTATTTATGAAGGTGGACTGGCGACAATGAGAAATTCCATTTCAAATACGGCAGAGTATGGAGACTATATTACTGGACCTAAAGTGATTACTGCAGAAACTAAGGAAGCAATGAAGGGTGTACTGAAGGATATACAGACAGGAAAGTTTGCAGATGACTTCCTGGCTGACTCAAAGGCAGGACAACCGTTCCTGAAAGGAAAAAGGGAAGAATTTGCTAAACACGAAGTAGAGAAAGTTGGAGCAGAACTGAGAAAGCTGATGAGCTGGATTAAGAAGTAAGTAAATGTGAGAAATATAATTAAGGATGCATGAATAAGGGCTATTTCAGAAAAAGGACATGTACCAAAAAACTGGACAATGATAATTGAAAAGTTTGGAGGTACATTTTTAAATGAGAGAGCCTCATGTTTTTATGACACGCCTAAAAAACAGATATAAATTAAAATCTTTATCAAATTGAAAAAACAGGCAAATTATGATATACTTATCTATAAAAGACTAATTAGAAACAGAGGTATGAATAAAATGGCAGATACACCATTAATGAAGCAATATAAGGAGATTAAGTCTCAACATCAGGACTCCATATTGTTTTTTAGGTTAGGTGATTTTTATGAAATGTTTTTCGATGATGCTGTAAAGGCCTCAAAGGAATTAGGGTTAACTTTAACTTCAAGAAATAAGGAAAAAGATATGGATGTTCCGCTTGCAGGAGTACCTTACCACTCTGCTGCTGCCTATATATCAAAGCTAGTTTCAAAAGGATACAAGATTGCAATCTGTGAACAGACAGAAGATCCCAAGGCGGCCAAAGGTATAGTAAAGAGGGAAGTAGTAAAGATTATAACTCCGGGAACAGTTATTGATATAGATACTCTAGATTCCAAGAGCAATAATTATCTGATGAGTATATCTGTTGCAGATGACAGGACAGGGATAGCCTATCTTGATATAACAACAGGGGAATTCAAGGTAACTGAAATTGAAAATGACAAAGACTGTATGAAAATGCTTAATGAATTGAATAAAATTGAACCTAAGGAAGTACTGGCAACAGCTTCCTTTTATGAAGCAGTAAAAGATATCTTAAATGACTATTCAGCAAAAAATGATGCTACGGTTACATGTGTAACTAAGATTAGAGATTCTGAAAAATTCCTTACTGACTATTTTGAAGTAGTGTCTCTTGAAAGCTACGGGATAAAGGGGAAAAAGGCTGTAATAGAAGCTGCTGCAATGGCACTTGATTATGTCCTGACTATGCAGATAGACAGTGAACTGACGGTTGAAAGGGTAGAGTATCTGAATGTATCCAGTTATGCTGAAATTAATTCCATAACAGCAAGGAACTTGGAACTTACAAAGAATCAGAGGGAGAAAACTGTATTCGGTTCCCTTCTGTGGGTTCTTGACAGATGTAAGTCTTCAATGGGAAGCAGGCTCCTGAAAAAATACATAAATAGTCCTCTCCTGGATATTGATAAAATAAAAGGGAGACAGGAAGATGTCCAGTATTTTATTGATAATATTCTCATAAGGGAAGACCTGAAAGATAAGTTGCTGAATGTCTATGACCTGGAAAGGCTTTTAGGAAAGGTAGTTTTCGGAAATGAAAATGGGAAGGACATGACAGCATTAAAGAAAACTCTTAAATCCTCAATGGAAATAATGTCAATACTGAGAAATACAGAGTTCTTTAAAGATATAGATGAGGAAAAGCTTCTTGAAATGTTCAGTCTGATAGATGACAGTATAGATGAAGATGCTCCTTTCTCAGTAAGGGAGGGAGGAATCATAAAGAGGGGATATAGTAAGGAACTGGATGATATTTACCGTATAATGAATTCCGGAAAGGATTTTCTTCTGGAAATTGAGGCAAGGGAAAGAGAAGCAACAGGAATTAAGAATATAAAGATAAAATATAATAAAGTCTTTGGTTATTTTATAGAGATTACAAAATCTAATCTGGACATGGTGCCTGAAACTTATATAAGGAAGCAGACACTTTCAAATGCAGAAAGGTTTGTAACTCCTGAACTGAAGAAATACGAGGATACTATAATAAATTCCAGGGCTAAGATAGAGGATATGGAGTATTATCTCTTTAAAGATATAAGCAGAAAAATAAAGGAAGAAAAATCTCTGCTTGGAAGGCTTTCGGAAAAGCTGGCGTATCTTGATGTGATAGTTTCCTTTGCAACTGTGGCTGTTGAAAATAACTATGTCAGACCTGAAATGGATAATGATTTTTCCATAGAAATAAGGGAAGGAAGGCATCCTGTAGTAGAAAAGCTCACAGGAAGAGGAGAGTTTGTATCAAATGATGTGCTCCTTTCTGAGAAGGAGAGGTTTGTAATCCTTACAGGACCTAATATGTCAGGGAAATCCACATATATGAAACAGACAGCCCTGATATCAATAATGGCACAGATAGGTTCCTATGTGCCTGCCAGGGAAGCCCGGCTTTCAATAGTTGACAAATATCTTACAAGAATAGGTGCTTCTGATGACATTCTATCAGGTCAGAGTACTTTCATGGTAGAAATGAGTGAAGTCTCTAATATTATAAACAATGCGACAGAAAAGAGCCTTATAATCCTTGATGAAGTAGGAAGGGGGACTTCAACATTTGATGGAATTTCTATAGCAACAGCAATCTCAGAATATCTGCATGAGAGGATAAAGGCAAAGACAATATTTGCAACCCATTACCATGAACTGACTGATCTGGAAAACAAGTTTGAGAATATTGTTAATTATCGTATAGAAGTGGAAGAAAAAAATGGGAAGGTAATGTTCTTAAGGAATATAGTCAAAGGTGGAGCAGATAAGTCATATGGAATTGAAGTTGCAAAGCTGGCAGGACTTCCAAAGGAAATATTGAAGGAGAGCAGGAAAATACTTCACAGGCTGGAACAGAGGAAAGCATTTATTGACAAGACAATAAATATACAGCAGCTATCCCTTTTCGGGCATGAAGAAATGTATGAAGAGGAAGGAAGAAATGAAGAAGCTTTTAAAGATGAAGAAAATGAAATAATAAATGAAATCATATTTGATATTGAAAACAGGGATATAAATAATATAACCCCTATTGAAGCATTGAAATTTTTATCTGAAATAAAAGCCAGACTAGAGGAGAAAAAATAATGTGGAAAAAAATAACTTATGGAGCATTACTTGCCATCTTGCTCTACTTCCTGTATGCAGTATTCTTTAAGAAGATAGAGACGCCTGTAGAACAGATGAAGAGGGAGATGAAAGCCAAGAAAGTTGTGTATAAATTAAAGGATGACGCCATCATATATGCTGATGAGCAGATAGGTTCTGAAAACGATAAGATAATAAAATTTAAGAATGTCATAATAGACCTCTTAAAGAAGGATATGCTTATATCTGGAAAAGAAGGGGAAGTAAATACGGAAACTTCTGACATCACCTTGAATGGAAAAGTGGTAGGAAGCACGAAGGATAACAAGTGGAACCTGAAAACAGAAAGAGTTCATTACAAGAAGGAAGGGGACAAGCTTATTTCAGATACGAGAACGAAGATAGTAAATAACGTGGATAAGACGGAAATGGAAGCAGATAAGGTAGAAACCACTACTAAATTTGAAGAAATTGTCGGAACAGGAAAAGTTATTTATAAGGAGCTTGAGAAAAAGAGGGAACTGAAGTCAGATAAGGTTACCTATAATGACGTAGATAAAATAGCTACAGGTGAAGGAAATGTAGACTATAAGGATGAGAAATCCCATATTACAGCAGACAAGGCTACATATTATATGCAGCAGGAGGAAGTCCATGCGGCAGGTAAGGTAAAATATAAGGACGCAAAGAATACAATAACTGCCGACAAGGCAAAATATTTTATGAAGACGGAGGAAGTCCATGCAGACGGAAATGTCCATTATACTGGTGAGAATACTGTAATAACAGGGAACAGTGCCAAATATTTTTCTAAGCAGAGACAGGTGGATGCGACAGGAAATGTCCATTATTCAGGTAAAGACCTTAAAGTTTCTGCCCAGCATGTGTTTTATGATGAGGTAAAGAGGATAGTAAATGCAGATGGAAACGGAACTTTTAACTATCTTCCTAGGTCAATGACAGGAACATTTGTAAGTGGTGTGTATGACCTTGCAAATGAGACTCTTACGACTAATGATTCCTATACAATGAACTATGAAGACTATAAGATGAAGGGAAGGGGACTTGTATATCTGTTTAAGACGGGAGATGCCACATTTAACGGGGACTTTGCAGTAACGAAACAGAACTTTACTGTAGGTGGTGCAAATGGCCATATGAATACAGTAGAAAAGAATATTTTTGCAAATAGGATGTTAATGACAAGTGTCCAGGGAGACAGGATATCTTCAGATACAGGAAATGGAAGTTTTGAAAAAAAGGAATTCAGATTTGACGGGAATGTGAATGGAAAAATCAGAGGAAATGTAAAGAACTTTGCAACAAATCCTACTAAGCTGGTTGACTCTGAAGCAGTTCACTTTAAAGGGAATACTGCAAAGATATACTTTATTTCACATAGGAATAATGAAATGAGTATTACAAGAAGTGAAATTAAGGAAAACGTGCATATGAGATATAAGGAAGTGAACCTGACATCCCAGTATAATGAAATAGATACAGGAAAGAACCTGGTTCTGGCAAGGGACCGTGTAATGCTGGATTTCAGGAATGATACCCAGATGACTTCCAATTTCTTATATCTGGATCTGAACAAGGAGGAAGGGCATGCAGAAAACAATGTAAAAATTGTAAGTAAACTGCCACAGTTTGCCAACTTAAATACAAGTGCAGATAAGGCAACTGTATACATGAAGGAGAAAAAGATAAAGCTGAACGGTAAGGTAATTACTTATCAGGGAAAGACAAAGATTTCTTCAAAAAATGCAGTTTATGATGTAGACAGAAAAATATTGGAAAACAGCGGAGATATAAAGATGCAGTACCATGTTCAGGAGGGAGAAGAGGCATCTCAGGGAAAATCTGATCCGAAGAATGTAGCAGCAGTTGAAGAAATAGCAGGCAAGCTGTCAGTTTCTCAGAATGAAGTAAACAGCAGCGGGAAAGTAAATCTTCCTAAATCCATGACTGCATCAAACGGAGTTCCTGTTACAGTAAGATGGACTTCTTCAAATTCAGCGTTTATGTCGGTAACAGGGAAGATAAATAAGCAGTTTCTGGGAGGAGGAAGTAAATCTGTTACATTAAAGGCTGTAGCTAAGGCAGGAAATGATTCCAGGGAAAGAACCTTTAATATAAATATTCCTGTTGAAACAGCGAAAGAAATGCTTGAAAGGGCAGCTAGAAATATCTATCTTCCTGAAACAGGTAAGAACCTTCCTTCATCAGTAAGGGTAAATGTAAATAAAGGGACTCTAGATATTCCGATTGTATGGCTGTCCGGAAATGAAAAGGTACAGAATTCAGACGGAGGAAAAGGTCTTACAGCTGTATTAAGGTATAATGGTGTAGAATACAGGAAACGATACTAATAAAACAATATTAATAAATATAGAAATTAGGAGCAGTATGTAATGAGTAGGAAAATCAGTATAGAAGCTGACAGTTTAAAAAAAATATATAAGAACAGGGAAGTTGTAAAAAGTGTAAGCTTGAGTATGGAAAAGGGTGAAATTGTAGGGCTTCTGGGGCCAAACGGTGCAGGTAAGACTACTACTTTCTACATGATAACGGGAATTGTAAAACCTAACTTTGGAAGGGTGATGTATAATGGTCAGGATATAACAGACTTCCCTATGTATAAGAGAGCCAGGCTAGGTTTAGGTTATCTTCCGCAGGAAGCTTCTGTATTCAGGAACCTGACTGTAGAGGAAAATATAGTTTCGGTATTGGAAATGAGGGGAATTCCTAAAAAGGAAAGAGAAGACACAATGAACAGCCTTATAGAAGAATTTAAGCTTTCCCATGTGGCTAAAAGCTTAGGATATTCCCTTTCAGGAGGAGAAAGAAGGAGGGTGGAAATAGCAAGGACTATATCTACTAATCCGGACTTCATACTACTTGATGAGCCTTTTGCAGGAGTAGATCCTATTGCTGTAGAAGATATACAGAATATTATTATGCAGTTAAAGGAAAAGGGGCTGGGAATACTTATAACTGACCATAACGTAAGGGAAACCCTTAGGATAACGGAAAGGGCATATATTATGGCTGAGGGGACAATACTTATAGCTGGAACAGGAGAAGAAATAGCCAATAATGAAACTGCCAGAAAAGTGTATCTGGGGGATAATTTCAAGTTAGATTAATTAGAAAAAGGAGAATAAAGGAAAATGACAGGAAATGAACTTAGAAAGAGTTTTATTGATTTCTTTAAATCAAAGGAGCATAAGCATTTTGAAAGTGCTTCATTAATACCGGATGATAAGAGCCTATTACTGACAGTTGCAGGAATGGTGCCTTTTAAACCGTTTTTTCTGGGGGAAAAGGAAGCCCCTTTTAAAAGGATTACAACGTATCAGAAATGTATAAGGACAAATGACCTTGAAAATGTAGGAAGAACACCTAGACACCATACTTTTTTTGAAATGCTGGGAAACTTCTCTTTCGGAGACTATTTTAAGAAGGAGTCTATTGAGTGGTCATGGGAATATATAACAAAAGTACTGAAACTTGAAGAAGACAGGCTCTGGATTTCTGTATTTGAAACAGATGATGAGGCATACAGGATATGGAATGAAGAAATAGGTATTCCTGAAGAAAGACTGGTAAGACTTGGTGAAGATGATAACTGGTGGGCAGCAGGACCGGTAGGTTCATGTGGACCATGCAGTGAAATTTATTATGATACAGGGAATATGGGAGAAAACAATGAGGAAATAAACTGCAAACCTGGAGATGAAGGGGACAGATTCCTTGAAATATGGAACCTTGTCTTTACAGAATGGAACAGGCTGGAAGATGGAAGCCTTGTCCCCCTGCCTGAAAAGAATATTGACACAGGAGCAGGAATTGAAAGGATAGCTTCGGTTGTCCAGAATAAGAAGACAAACTTCGATACAGACTTGTTCATGCCTATTATAGAAGGTATAGAGAAAGTTCTTCAGATAAAGAAGGAAAATTTTGATGAGACAGTGAAAATTATTGCAGATCACATAAGGGCTTCCGTGTTTCTTGTAGGAGATGGTGTGCTTCCTTCAAATGAAGGAAGAGGCTATATATTGAGAAAAATAATAAGAAGGGCCTTTGGAGCAGGGAGTGCAGCTAAAGGGAAAGTATTTGAAAAAGAGGATATTTTCCTGCATAAGCTAGTTACATATGTGGTAAATACTATGAAGGATGGTTATCCTGAACTGGAGGAAAAGACTGAATACATAGAGAAGGTAATAAGAATAGAAGAAGAAAGATTTTCTGCTACACTTAAAAACGGAACTGAACTTCTGGAAGAAGAAATAGAAAAACTGAAGTCTGAAAATGGTATTGAGCTGTCTCCGGAAGTATCATTTAAGTTATATGACACCTTCGGATTTCCTTTTGAGCTTACAAAACTTATAGTAGAGACCCAGGGGATGACAGTATCTGAAGAAGAATTTGAAAAGAAGCTCGCAGAGCAGGTTCAGAGATCTAAGGATAGCAGAGTTACTATTTCTGATATGATTAAGGATGAATTTATTGATGAGTTTTTTGAAAAGCATGGAAAAACTGAATTTACAGGATATGAAAAATTTGAAGATACGGCAGAAATTCTTCATGTTTCTAAAAATGAAGGAATTAGCGGATATGAAATGATTTTCAATAGGACTCCTTTCTATGCTGAATCAGGTGGACAGGTTTCAGATACAGGAACTGTAACTGTAGGCGAGTTTGAAGGGAAAGTGGTAGGTGTGGCAAAGAAGAAGGATGTCTTTGTCCATCAGGTGGAAATAGTGAGGGGAATTGTACCGCCTGTAGGAGCTCCTGTGGAACTTTCCATAGATGAGAACAGGAGAAAGGATATACAGAGAAACCATACCGGAACACACATACTTCATAAAGTTTTAAGGGAAAAGCTGGGGCTTCATGTAGAACAGTCGGGATCATTAGTAGATAATGAGAAACTGAGGTTTGATTTTTCACATTTTGAAGCTATTCCACGGGAAATTCTTGATGAAATAGAAAAAGAGGCCAATGATATAATCCTGGCAAATATTCCGGTGACAGTCAGATATGAAAATATACAGGAGGCAAAGGACAGGGGAGCTATGGCACTTTTCTCAGATAAATATGGAGACATTGTCAGAGTTGTAGAAATTCCAGGATTTTCAATCGAACTATGTGGCGGTACACATGTAAAGTCAACTGGAGAAATAGGTCTCTTCAATATAGAGTCTGAAGGAGGAATATCTTCTGGTGTAAGAAGGATAACAGCAACAACAGGATATAAGAGCCTGGAATATGTAAATGGGATTGAAGAGAAGATTTCTGAGATGTCTTCATGTCTGAAAACTGATGAAAATAATGTTGTAGACATACTGAAAAAATATATGGCTATGGCAAAGGATATGATGAAGGAAAAGGAAGAACTCCAAAGTAGGCTTCTGAAGTATGAAATGGATGAAATATTTACTGATGTGAAGGAAATTTCAGGGATAAAGGTACTGGTTAAGACATTTAAGGATAAAAGCACAGAAGAGCTTAAGGAAATGGTAGATAGAGGAAAGGAAAAGCTGCAAAGCGGAATTATAGTCTTAGGATCAGATAATGGGAAAGCGGTATTTGTAGCAGGGGTGACTAAAGATCTGACATCAAGGATTAAAGCAGGGGATATTGTAAAAACTGCAGCACAGGCAGCAGGTGGAAACGGCGGCGGAAGACCTGACTTTGCACAGGCAGGTGGAAAGGAAGGAAGTGCTGTAGGAACGGGA
>JBHACQ010000182.1:0-10661 GCA_041854625.1 Leptotrichia sp.
ACTTTTCAGATTCCTTTATCAGCTTTATGGCTTTTTCATATTCCGCTATGGAATCATCAAGTGAAAGTTCCTCATTTTCAAGCTTATCAACCTGTATAGCAGCCAATGTATCTCTTAATGCAGTTCCGGATAAATCTTTTGAAGATTTTATGGCAGCTTCCAGAATAGTAACTGTATCATATCCTAGAGCAGCAAATACTATAGGATCCTTACTGAATTCCTTCTTGTAGCTTGAAATGAACTTCTGTACAGATTCATCAGTATCATTTGGTGCAAACTGGCTCGCAAAGATTGCTCCTTCAGCAGCAGCTCCAAAATCTGCCTGGATTCCATCCCATCCGTCTCCACCTAAATATTGAGCCTTTATACCTAATTCATTAGCCTGAGTAATAATAAGCCCTATTGTATTATAATAATCTGGAATGAATATTGATTCAGGATTCTGTCCTTTTATTTTAGTAAGGACAGATTTAAAGTCCTTGTCATCTTTAGTATATTTTTCTTCAATAACTTTTATTCCGTCTGCCTGTGCCTGTTTCTTAAAGGCATCTGCCAGACCTACTGAATAGTCACTTGAAGTATTTGTCAGTATAGCAACTGATTTAATACCTTTAGTTTTTGCATATTTTGCAGTTGCTGTCCCCTGATAAGGGTCAGTAAATGTAGTCCTGAAGACAAAATCTCTTCCCTTTGTAATATCCATGTTAGTACCTGAAGCAGATATTAAAGGCTTTTTAGCATTCTGTGCCAGATCAGCGATTGCCAGAGTGGCAGAAGATATAACTTCTCCTATTACAATATCCACCTTATCCTGGGAAACCATCTTCTTGTATATGTTAATAGCTTCCTGGGAATCCCCTTTACTGTCAGCTATTACTAGTTCAATTTTCTTACCGTTTATTCCTCCGGCATCATTTATTTCCTTTGCTTTCAGTTTGACACCGTTAATTACAGCTTCCCCATACTGAGCGACTTCCCCTGTAAGAGGTCCTATTACACCAATTTTAATGACATTACTGTCAGAGGATTTCTTTTCCCCGCCACCACAGCTTAAAACAAAGAAAGTAAGCAATAATACAATTGATAATAATTTTTTCATTATTTTTCTCCTTTTCTAAAAAAATAAAATTTTCATTAAGATGCAGTTATTCAAAAATAGACTATCTGTTATATAGAATGAAATTATCTGAAATTTCAAATAGCTTCATAATGAATTTTCGTATGAAGAATTATAGCATATTTAAAAATTTAAATAAAATATGTATTATTTATGATATGATTTATACAGTATATTGTTGAAGGAATAAGAGGTGTGACAGAAAACCTGTTTAATCAGTAAGTTTTTTGGAATATTTTTATAAGAGGCAGGATATATAAGAGGTAGAATATATAAATATAATGGAAAATACAAAAAAATACTGTCCCAGAAGCTTTTAAGAGCTATATTCCCTTACTGGAACAGTATTTTCACAACCCTATAGGAACAGCCTATAGGGGTTCAGAGATACGACATCTATATTTAATAGCTAGTATCCTAAGTTAAAGTTATAACCTACACCTAGAGCAACCCTCTTGTAGTCTGCCTTATAGTCAGTCGTTCCTACAGAGTATTTACCCTGGTTTTCCTTGTACATAACATCAACATTAAAGTTGTTTATGTTAAGACCTGCACCTACACCATAGTATACACCGTCTTTTGCATTATTTGTATTTATTGAGTATCCTAAATCACCTTTTATATAAGGCTTAACAGCTACAGGAGTATCAAAAGTATATTTTGCTGTTGCATATACCGGAACAGAGTTGTACATATCAAAATTTTTCAGTTTTTCCACATCCTGATGGCTCTGGTATGAAACTCCTCCACCAATTTCAAGTCCAGGAGTAACTTCATACCTGTATTCTCCTCCAAATTCTACAGCATTTCTTTCAGCCTTCATAGAACCTGAATTGAAATGGTACTTTCCGCCTACATCATATGCTCCCTTTATTTCAAGCTTACTGTTTGCAAATGAGGCAGCTCCCAGTATCATAAATATTCCTAATAATGTTTTTTTCATAACTTATCACCTTTCCTTCAAATAAGTGCTTATTTTTGAGTTTTAAACCTGAATAGAGTTCCTGTTTCAGATTCAAGTAGATTCTACAACGGATGACTTATAAGTCATTTGGAATTATATTTATATTCACTTTGTCAAAATTTAGAAAAATAAGTATTGACTTTGAAGAGATAATTTAAGATAATATAATTAAGTTTAAGATGTTTACATAGATTCACTTTCCAGTTTAAATCTGATAAAGGCATGTAAATAATCCATAAATCATTTAATGAAAGAACAGTTTAGGAGGAAGAAAGATTAATGTATAAAGTTGTTGTAAGTGACCTGGACGGGACACTGCTTAATTCGGATCAGGAAGTTTCAGATCTCTCTAAGAAAGTAATAAGAAAGCTTGTAAAAAGTGGAGTAAAGTTCTATATTGCCACAGGCAGGGCATACCCTGATGCAAAGAGAATAATGAAGTCCATTGGGATAAAGATACCTTTAATATCTGCAAACGGTGGAGTCATAAATAATATTGAAGGTAAGGAAATATACAGGAACAACCTGGATGAGAAGTATAAGGACATAATAATGGATATTGACTATAACGGAGTCTCTGACATGATACATATAAATGTATACAGTGACAACAGATGGTTTGTTACAAATGAAGAAAGGAAGGTGAACCCTTTTGAGGAGGAACCGGACTACATGTATGAAATAAGAACTATTGAGGAACTGAAGAAAAGAGAGATAACAAAGATATATTACATAGGACCGAGGAAAGAGCTTCTGAAGCTGGAAAAGATAATACTTGACAAGACAAACGGAGAAGTGAATGCAGCATTTACACATCCTGAATGCCTTGAAATATTTGACATGGAAGTAAATAAGGCTAAAGCTATAAGAAGGCTGGGGGAAATGGAAGGGTTTTCACTTGATGATGTAGTTGCCTTCGGAGACAGCTTTAACGACTATGAAATGCTGAAGGAAGTAAAAAAGGGATATATTATGAAAAATGCCCATTATACGTTAAAAAATGCACTGCCTGGTCTGGAAATCATTACAAGTAATTCAAGGAACGGAGTTGCAGAAAAGCTGATGGAGATTTACGGTCTGGAAGCTGATGATGAAGATGATGAGGATGAATACGAATATGAAGAGGATTAGAAGTTTATAATTATGAAGGCAGAAGGGAAATTATGTAAGAAACGGTTATGTAATTTTCTGGATAATAACTCCTGCAATTTACTTTTTTCAGCAATGTGTAAAAAAATAATAGAAAAATATGAAATTTATGATATAATTAAAAGATAACTATGGGAAAAAATAATGGGCTGGAGGCAGGGGATATGTAAAGAACTTCCATTGAATCCAGTTAAACTGAAAATGTTATTAAATATTGTTAATAGTAAGGAAAGGATATATGAATCTGTCTGTACTCAAAATAATAGGTGCCATATTAATGTTTATAGATCATTACCATTT
Organism: Leptotrichia sp.; assembly: GCA_041854625.1. Taxonomy (GTDB): domain Bacteria; phylum Fusobacteriota; class Fusobacteriia; order Fusobacteriales; family Leptotrichiaceae; genus Leptotrichia_A. The sequence goes on from JBHACQ010000182.1 coordinate 3,531, forward strand.
TGTAATAGGTGGACCGGAAATATTAAATATTATAGGAAGGGCATCATTTCCAATATTCTCATTTGCATTAAGTGAAGGATATGCCCATACCAGGAACTTGAAGAAATATTTTGTAAGACTGCTTCTATCTGCTATAATTTTCCAGCTTCCAGTAATCATATTTAACTTAGACTATCCAATAAACATATTCTTTACATTGTTTTTCGGATTACTGGCTGTACACATATTCCATTCCCGGAAAATTAATGTATTACTGAAAATAGTACTTGTTTCAATAATAGTCTGTGGCGCACAGAAATATGGACTTGATTATGGGGCGTATGGAATACTGCTTATACTCGTCTTTAATGTATTCAGGAAGAACAGAATGGCTGTTGTTACAGGTTTTTCAATATTGAATCTTATAATAATATTAAGACCTGGAATATTTGAGCTGGCAAGTATACAGATATACTCAATAGCTTCCCTTATCCCTATATTCATGTATGACGGGAAAAGGGGAAGGAACTTGAAATATTTCTTCTATATATTCTATCCTGTGCACTTTTTTCTGCTGGAAGGGATAAGGTATATATTGGAGAAGTTTTAAATAATATAATCATTTTTTGGGAGAGAAAATGACTAAGAAAGAAAGATTTAAGAAAATATTTACAATACTGGAAGAAAAATTCGGAAAGCCTTCCTGTGCACTGGACTATGAGACACCGTATCAGCTGATGGTGGCAGTAATCCTTTCAGCCCAATGTACAGATGAAAGGGTAAACATAGTAACAAAGGAACTCTTTAAAGTCATGAAGGGACCTGAGGATATACGGAAGATGGATATAGGAACATTGGAAAAGTATATAAAATCTACAGGTTTCTATAATAATAAGGCAAAAAATATTAAATTGAATGCAGAAGCCATGCTGGAATATCATAATGATGAAATACCGGACACGATGGAAGAACTGGTTAAGCTGGCAGGGGTAGGAAGAAAGACTGCAAATGTCATCTTAGGGGAAATATGGGACATAAGGGAAGGGATTGTGGTAGACACCCATGTAAAAAGGCTATCAAACCTTATAGGACTTGTTAAGAATGAGAATCCTGAAATTATAGAAAGGGAACTGATGAAGATAGTTCCTAAAAAGAACTGGTTTGAATATTCCCATTATCTGATTTTGCAGGGAAGGGACAAGTGTAAGGCAAGAAGACCCCAGTGTTCACAGTGTGAAATAAGAAACTACTGTAAATATTATGAAGATATGCAGAAAAAAGAAAAGAAACTTGCAGAAGGGGCAGGAACTGCTGCAAAAGACAGGGCAGAAAAAACAGCAGGGAAGAAGAATGAAAAAAGGAATAAAAAAGAGAAATAGAAAATGAGGAAAGGTAAAAATGAGGAATAAGAAGAGAAATTTAATCATATTTATAATTCTACTGGCAGTGTTGTCTTTCGGAGAAGGGACAAAAACAAATTCAAGTGATAAACAAACGGAAACAGTGAATACAGCAAAAGAAAAGAAAAAGAAGAAAAAGGAGAACAGGCAGAAGGAGACTCCTGCAGGAAACAGCGAATCTAAGAATTCTTCATCATCCAATAAGAATCCGTCTCAGAATACTGAAAAAGATACAAGGAAAGATACAAAGAGGGATACAAAGAACAGCAAGACATCAGAAAATGAAAATACAGATGTCAGACAGGATACAGAAAAAGATAAGACAGATAAGTCATCTGACAGTAAAGAAGTAAAAATAATAAATATAAGAGGGGAAAAAACTGAAAATGAGAAGTTTGAACACCCTCATGGACAGGAAGAAACTGCTGCAGATAAAAAATCTGAGAAGGATTTAAATGAAAAAAGTAAGATTGACAAGAAGAAACCAGCTGTCATGGCAGAGGAAAAGGAAGTTGAAGGAATTTCAAGGTATTACGGTACAGTACATAAGTTTATAGCAACAAAGGATGGAAGAGTACTAAAGAACGGAACAGAGAATGAACTTCATCCGACAGCGTCACTGGCAAAGGTTATGAATATCGTAGTAGCCCTGGATCAGGTGGACAAGGGGAATGCAAGTCTGGAAGATAATGTATGCTTTACACCTGAAACAGCACATCTTAAAGGAAGCTGGTTAAATGTCAAGGTAGGAGACTGCTTTAAACTGAAGGACCTGTTAAAGGCTGAAATAATCTATTCAGCCAATAATGCTGCCTATCTTGTGGCAAAGCACATAGGAAAAGGGAACATAGATAACTTTGTCATACTGATGAACCAGAAAGCCCGTGAACTGGGAATGACAAAGACGGTGTTCTACACGCCGGCAGGACTTCCGACTTCGATGACTGGAAAGAAGATGGATGTTTCCACGGCATATGACATGTATCTTCTAGGGAAGAAGGCGATAGAGGATGAAAGGATAAAGGAATGGTCAAGTGAACCTGAGCTGGTGCTTATGAATTCAAGAGGTGAACAGGTAATCTATAAGAACAGGAATCTTCTCCTCTACAGGCACGGTATATATGGGCTGAAGACAGGATTCCATGCAGATGCAGGCTATAACCTCATACTGACTAGCAAGATGGGGAATATTGAAATAATATCCATAACTCTGGGAAACAGGACTGACGAAGCCAGGACGAAGGATCAGAAACATGAGTTCACTCTTATAGAGGACAGGCTTAAACCAGTCTATACAGCCGGAAATGAAATGGGAAAATTTAAGGTTACAAATGCTGTAAAGAAGGAAATAAAGGGTATAATTTCTGATAATGTATACCAGATAGATAACAGTACCTACACATTCAATGTAAAGGATCTGAATGTCAATGTAGGAAAGGAAGGCATAAAAAAAGGAGACAAGATAGGGAAGCTGGAAGTGTTTAATTCAGGACAGCTTCAGTCTGAAGTGGATATCGTATCAAATGAAGATGTAGAGGAACTGTCATGGTTTGGAAAGATCCTGAGGTACATCACATTTGGTCTGCTGTAGAAAAAGGCTTAGGAAGTGAGGGTATATGGACTTACTTTCCTCATGAAATAGAAAAATATAAAAAAACATCTCAAGGCATTCAGCCAGGAGATGTTTTTCTATTTAGGGACCTGAACTCTGGCAGGTCAGTATTGTAGCAGCTGCCTTAAAGGCTAAAAGACCGCCCATGCCCTTACTGGAAGTCCGTTTGCATAGATGATTCTCGGTGCGGCTATGAAAATGAGGGCTCCTACCGGTGGAAGCTTGTCAAGGTTGTTCATAGCTTCAATCTGAAACCTGTCCTTGCTCAGTATATATCTTTCCCCTAAAAGATCCTTATTCTTAACCATGGTAACTCCCGCATCTGTATCCAGAGTTTCATGTCCTACTGCGGCAACCTTCCTTTCGTCAAACAGGAACTCAAGGGTGGAAACAGGCCATCCTGGAGTATGAGGGATTCCGCTGTCGTCGACATTTGAGAGGGCTTCTGAATCAGGCCATCTCTTACTCCAGTCTGAACGGAATGCCACAAAGGCTCCTTCAGGAATTTTTCCATGTTCCTTTTCAAAGTTTTCAATGTCTTCTGTCGTAATCTCGTAGTCATTGTTTTCAGCAACTTTTCTACTTAAATCAACTACTACAAGAGGGAATACAGTTTCCCTTATGGAGAAGTCACCTGCCAGCCTAGCATTCTGAACAAAATGGCCGGGATAGTCAATGTGGGTTCCAAACTGTCCAGGAAACTTGAATGTCTGTATATTCAGATTCATTTCAGGGAAATCAATGATAGTCCTGTTAAGTTCCACTACCCCTTCCGGCATTCCGGACCAGTAAGGGCTGTCGTTAGTAAGCTCATGGGAAAGATCTACCCAGTTGTGCTGTTTCAATGTTTCAAGAAGATTCCATAATTTTCTGTCCATAAATACACCATCCTTGTAATAAAATACTTTAAAATTAACACTTTAAAATTATAACATATGTTTTGTATCTTTAAAATAGGAAAATATAGAAAAACGGGAATATTTTTAATAGTTGAAAAAGGTTTACAGTTTATTGTATAATTAAATATAAAAATATGAAGAGAGTGATGGATATGAAGATATTAGGAGTAATTCCTGCAAGATACGCATCCACAAGGTTTGAAGGCAAACCTTTAAAGGATATAGAAGGGAACCCCATGATAGAATGGGTATACAGGAGGGCAGAAAATTCAGACATAGATGCCATAACAGTAGCAACAGATGATGAAAGGATATACGAGGCAGTGAGAAAATTTGGAGGGAATGTGGTCATGACATCAAAGGAGCATGAGAACGGGACTTCCAGAATAATAGAAGTAATAAATAATCCAGAATACAGCAAGTTTGACTTCGTAATAAATATTCAGGGGGATGAGCCCCTTATTGATATAGGTTCCATAAATACACTTGCTTCAGGATGGAAGAAGGACAGGTGTGAAATAATAACTTTAAAGAAGGAGATAAGGGAAAAGGCAGATATTGAAAATCCCAATATAGTCAAAGTTGTAACAGATTTCAATGACAATGCCCTCTATTTCAGCCGTTCAGCAATTCCTTATGAGAGGAATAAGGGAAGTGAACTGAAGTATTATAAGCATATTGGAATATACGGATATACTACAGAATTCCTGAATAAACTGAAATATTTGAAAAAAGGAGTGCTTGAGGAGGCAGAATCCCTTGAACAGCTAAGGTTCATTGAAAACGGGTACAGGATAAGGGTGCTGGAAACTGATGCAAATGTAATAGGGGTAGATGTTCCTGAAGATCTGGAAGAAGTCATAAAGTATATAAGGAAAAACGGCATTGTACTGAAATAGGTTCCGGAATATACTCTGGAATATTTTAATGCCGTAGACTGAATAAAATGGAGAAAAACAAGAAGATTGAAGATGGGAAATGCTGCTGGTAGGGGTTTGGGAGTTTTAAAAATAATAATAGCGGCAGACTGAAAGGAGAAATAAGGAATAAGATGGAAAATGGTTTAATGATGCAATATTTTGAATGGAATATCCCGAATGACGGGAAGCATTGGGAAAGGCTAAAGAATGATGCTGCCCACCTGAAGGAGATAGGAGTTTCGGCAGTATGGATTCCGCCTGCATATAAAGGGACATCCTCCTTTGATGTCGGATATGGAGCCTATGATTTATGGGATCTGGGGGAATTTGACCAGAAGGGGACTGTAAGGACGAAATATGGAACTAAGAAAGAGCTCATAGATGCCATAGAAGAACTTCATAAATATGGAATAAATGTCTACCTGGATGTGGTACTTAACCATAAAGGGGGAGCAGACGGGACAGAAAAGTTCCTGGCTATTGAAGTTGATCCCCGTGACAGGAAGCGGGAAATATCACAGCCTTATGAAATAGAAGGATGGACAAAATTCACCTTTCCAGGAAGGAAAGATACATATTCAGCCTTCAAGTGGAACTATAACCTTTTTACAGGGGTAGACTATAATAACAAGGATAAGAAGAGTGCAATATACAAGATTGTGGGAGAATACAAGGACTGGGATAAGAATGTGGATTCTGAACTGGGGAATTATGACTATCTTATGAATGCAGATGTCAACTATTCCCATCCTGAAGTAAAGAAGGAAGTAATAAGCTGGGGTAAATGGGTTGTAAATGAACTGAAGCTGGATGGATTCAGGATGGATGCAGTAAAGCACATAAGTGAAGAATTTGTAAAGGAATTTCTTACTGAAGTGAGGAATGTATATGGAGAGAAGTTCTATTCTGTAGGAGAATACTGGAAGGATGACATTAACTCCCTGAAGGACTATTTGAGGGATATAGGATATAAGACAGACCTGTTTGATGTGGGGCTTCATTTTAATTTTCATGAAGCTTCCGTAAGAGGGAAAGAGTTTGACCTGAGGAAGATGTTTGACAATACAATACTGATATCAGATTCGATGCAGGCAGTATCCTTTGTAGATAATCATGACTCCCAGAAGGGGAGTGCACTGGAATCCCAGATTGAAAGCTGGTTCAAACCTCATGCCTATGCAATAATACTTTTATGTGAGAAAGGGTATCCATGCCTGTTCTATGGAGACTATTACAGTATAGGAAATGAGGAGAGCCCTCATAGGTGGATTATTGACCAGCTGCTTTATGTAAGGAGGAATAATGCCTACGGTGAACAGGTAAACTATTTTGACAGCCCTAATCTGATAGCCATCCATAGGAAGGGAAGGGATAATGAAGGAAATACGGGATGTGTGGCAGTCATGTCAAATGATATGGAAGGGGAGAAGCTGGTGGAAGTAGGAATCCATAGGGCAGGTCAGATATGGAGCGAAGTTACAGGAAGCGGATTTGACAGCGTGACAGTTGATGAGAAAGGCTTTGCTTCCTTCAAGGTGAAGGCAGGGAAGATATCCGTATGGATTCCAGATGTAAAGGAAAATGAAAGGGTAATCAGAATAAAATTTAATGAGAAGATTGCTGAAATATTTGGATAAAAATGGAATAAGGAAAGAAGGGAATAAACTGTGAAGCATAATATATATACTAGGGAAGAACTTTTAAAGAATACCCAGAGGATAGTAGTAAAGGTGGGAACATCCACCCTTACGGACCAGGACGGGAACCTGGATATAGAAAAGATAAGAAAAATATCAATGGAATTAAGTAATCTGGTAGACAAGGGATATGAAGTGATGCTTGTGACATCGGGGGCAGTAGGTGCAGGAATGGGCGTACTTAATATGAGTGAAAGACCTAAGACGCTTTCTGAAAAGCAGGCAGTATCTGCTATAGGGCAGGTGTCCCTTATGCATCTGTACCAGACTTTCTTTCATGAACATGGGAAGGTCATAGCCCAGCTTCTTTTGACGAAGGGAGAATTTTCAGACAGGAGGAGATATCTGAATGCCAGAAATGTGTGTAACTCCCTCTTAAAGAGGAAGATAGTTCCCATAATAAATGAGAATGATGCAATAGTGTCTGACGAGCTGAAGGTGGGAGATAATGATACGATGTCAGCACTAGTTTCAGGGCTTGTGGATGCAGACCTTCTCATTATACTGTCAGATGTGGAAGGACTTTACAATAAGAATCCGCAGAAATATAATGATGCCAACCTGATTGAAATTGTAGGGGATATAAATGAAGATATAAAAAATATGGCAGGAGGGGAAGGTACG
>JBHACQ010000183.1:0-13565 GCA_041854625.1 Leptotrichia sp.
CTGATATACATCTTCAGCAATATTAGCTAATACTGAAAAATAGCTGAATCCCCTTATTACACGTAAAATTTCCATATCACTCAATCCAGAACAGAAGGAGGAAAGGTTTTTACGGCTTTCCTGATTCTTTGTTTTATAATATCTAATAGCTGCTTCCCTAAGATTTTCAGTAACCTGATAAATATGCAGTCCTGCATATGTGAAAATAGTTTCCCCTAAAAGGGTTCCAAAAAGCCGGTTATGTTCCAGCAATGTTTCCTGCTGCTCATCCAGTGTGACTGCCGGCAGAGGAGTAACAGGTAAAGTTTTTAAATTCATACATACCACCTTTACTATTTTTTACAATAGATAATTATATCATAAAATGTAAGGGAATAGAATACAGACTAAATTATAAGTTTTATATTGCAGTAATAAATTTTACTAATGATAATCATATAAAAGAAAAGATAGAGTGATATTTTATCTCAAATGTGGTATAATCTTGAAGTAAGTTAAAAATATTAAAATTGTAAATATTAAAATATACTTTTTATGGCTCTAATAACATATGCTTAGGAAAGTAAAATATTAATGAAAAGGACTGGGAAATGGAAAAGAAGTATGAAGTTTTAGAATTCTATAAAATAATAAATGACATGATAAACCTTTCAAAACTTGAAGAAACGAAGGAAAGGTTTATTGATACGGATATAATAAAGGATAAATCAGCATTAGACAGGGAACTTTTACTGATGGGGGAAATGATAGACTTTTACAGGTTTGATGACGGATTTGACTTGACAGGGATATCGGATATAAGAAAATATATGAATACTATTGAAGTTATAGGTTCCTATCTAGGCAGTGAGGAGCTGGCAGTTCTGAAGAAAAACCTGACAGTCTTCAGGATTTCCAAAAGCAGGGCAAAAAACGTAAGGGACAAATACAAGACTATCTGGAATATATTTTCAGATGTGGAAGAAGCGAAGGAAATAGAACAGTTTATCGGAGAAGCTGTAAATGATGATGGTAATTTGAAGGATGATGCATCCATAGGATTAAGGGATATAAGACGTCAGAAACAGAATATAAATGCCAATATAAAGGAAAAATTTGATGATCTTATGAATAATAAGGAAACCCAGAAGGCGATACAGGAAAGGATAATAACTCAGAGGAATGACAGGTATGTAATAGCAGTAAAGACTGACTTTAAAGGACTTGTAAAGGGGATTGAACATGACAGGTCTGCAAGCGGAGGAACCGTCTATATAGAACCTTTAAATGTGGTTTCCCTGAATAACAAGCTTAGAGAGTATGAAGCAAGGGAAAGGGAAGAAATAAGGAAGATACTTCTCAGGCTGACGGAGCTGGTACGTGGAAAAAAGGAGGAAATAGAAGGTATAAGGGAGGTGCTTACAAGACTGGATTACATCAATGCTAAGACAGTATATTCCATAGACAGGAAATGCAGGGTTCCTAAGATAATCAACAAGGAATATCTGAAACTTGTTGAAGCAAGGCATCCGTTAATTGATGAATCTTCAGTAGTGCCTCTGAATTTCGAACTGGGGGACAGTCATAACATAATGCTTATAACGGGGCCTAATACAGGAGGAAAGACTGTAACATTGAAGGTGGCAGGTCTTCTTACAGTTATGGCTCTTTCAGGAATACCAGTACCGGCAGATGAAAAGACGGAAATAGGTTTTTTCAGTAATGTGCTTGCAGATATTGGGGACGAGCAGAGCATAGAACAGAATCTTTCTTCCTTTTCAGGGCATGTGAGTAAAATAAAGGAAATACTTGAAGAAGCAAATAGCAGATCCCTTGTTCTGATGGACGAGCTTGGAAGCGGGACGGATCCTATGGAAGGAGCAGCATTTGCAATGGCTGTCATTGACTACCTTAACAGGAAGAGTGTAAAATCCATTATAACAACACATTATAGTGAAGTGAAGGCATATGCCTTTAATACGACAGGTATAAAAAGTGCTTCAATGGAGTTTAATGTAGAGACACTTTCTCCTACATACAGGCTTCTGGAAGGAATTCCTGGAGAAAGTAACGCCCTTATAATTGCAGGGAAATACGGAATCAGTAATGAAATAATAGAAAATGCCAGAAGCTACATCAGTGAAGATAACCAGAAAGTGGAAGAAATGCTGAAATCCATAAAGGAAAAGAATGATGAACTGGAAGCATTGAAGGAAGAACTGGAAAAATCAAGACAGGAATTTGAAGAACAGAAAAATTCATATGAAAAGAAGATAATAGAAATTGAAAATGAAAAAAATGAAGTAATAAGACAGGCTTATGAAAAAGCGGATACCTATCTGAAGGAAGTCCAGTCTAAGGCAAAGAACCTGATAGACAGGATAAGTCAGGAAGACGCTAAGAAGGAAGATGCTAAAAATGCACAGAGAAGTCTCAATATGCTGAGGGATTCATTTATGGCAGATAAGAAGCAGAATGTAAAGGAAAAAAAGGTTGTAGCTGTAAATGTTGATATACAGGAAGGGGAAGAGGTACTTGTAAAGACTTTAAATCAGAATGGAAAAGTGCTTCGGATTGTTCCTGAGAGTGGCAGTGTCCAGGTTCAGGCAGGAATACTTAAACTTATGGTGTCAATGGATGATATAGTGAAGATTCAGAAAAAGAAGGCTAAAAGATTTGGGAGCTTCGCTTCCTTAAAATCCAGTCAGGTGCGAAGTGAAGTGGATCTAAGAGGGATGAATGCAGATGAGGCGATTATGGAGCTGGAAACTTATCTGGACAGGGCTATGCTTAACGGATATCACGAAGTATATATTATACACGGGAAGGGGACAATGGTACTTAGGAAAAAGATACATGAATTTCTTAGAACCTGTAAATATGTGACTGAATTTAAAGATGCAAACCAGAATGAAGGTGGGATAGGATGTACTGTCGCCACTCTGAAATAGGCTGCAGATAATATTTATAAAAAATTAGATTTATGGAGTATAGGAGTAAAAATGAAAATATACAATACTATGACGAATAGAATTGAAGAATTTAAACCTCTGGAAGAGGGGAAAGTAAGAATGTATGTGTGTGGACCGACAGTCTATAACTATATTCATCTAGGGAATGCCAGACCTATTATAGTCTTTGATATATTGGCAAGATATTTAAAGTACCGTGGTTATGAAGTTGAATATGTACAGAATTTCACTGATGTAGATGATAAGATAATAAGAAGGGCGAATGAGGAGGGAATTACACCGGAGGAAGTGACGAAAAAATATATAGACGGATTTTTTGATGACATAAAGTCTTTAAATGTACTTCCTGATATAAAAAGGCCAAAAGTTACTGAAAATATACCGGAAATAATAGAAGTTATTGAAAACCTGATAGATAACGGATATGCCTATGAAAAGGAGGGGAATGTATTTTTTGATGTAAGAAAGTACAGTGACTACGGGAAGCTTTCTAATCAGAAGATAGATGAGCTTGAAATAGGCTCAAGGGTAGATGTTATGGAAATCAAGGATAATCCCCTTGATTTTGCCTTGTGGAAAAATAAGAAGGAAGGAGAACCCAGCTGGAAATCCCCGTGGGGAGAGGGAAGGCCAGGATGGCATATTGAATGTAGTGCCATGTCAAAGAAATATCTGGGAAATTCATTTGATATTCATGGGGGAGGTCAGGATCTCATATTTCCCCATCATGAAAATGAAATTGCCCAAAGCAGATGTGCGTATAAAGGGGAGTTTGCCAGATACTGGGTGCATAATGGATTTGTTCAGGTTGATGGGGATAAGATGTCCAAGTCTCTAGGAAATTTCTTTTTACTAAGAGAAATATTAGGAAAATTTTCAGGAAATGTGGTAAGATTATTCATGGCAGGGACACATTACAGAAAACCTATAAATTTTTCAGAATCTAATATTGAAGATGCTGAAAATACATTACAGAGTATAGTCGGTTCAATGGAAAAGTTTGAAGATGCAATCAGAAGGCATGAAAAGGAATGTGAGGACAATGCTGTTTCTAGTCCGTTGACAGTAGAAGATGAAGTTGCAGGGGAAATAAGACGTTTTGATGAAAAGTTTATTTCTGCGATGGACGATGACATGAATATACCGCAGGCATTATCAGTAATATTTGAACAGATAAAGGAAACTAGGAAAGTTGCAGTAAGTGACGGTTCTGATTACAGGACTGGAGTTTTCCTGAAAAAGTCACATGAGTCACTGAAAATAAAAATAGAAGAGGTTTTAGGTATTAAACTGATGCTGGAAAATAAGGGCGAAAATAAAAATTCTGAAAAAATTAGTAAATTAACTGGAAATTTAATCGAATTACTGATAAAATTAAGGGAAGATGCCAGAAGAGAAAAAAACTTCAGACTGTCTGATGAAATACGTGATAAAATGAAAGAGTCAGGTATCATTTTAAAAGACAATAAAGATGGAACAACAAGCTATACATTTGAAAAATAAAGGTACGAAGCGTGATAATTGAAAAATAAATTTAGGAGGAGAAATGGGAGTATTTGATTTTTTAAAAATTTTTAGGGTAAATAAAAGTATATCTATTGATTTGGGGACAGCGAATATACTTATTTACGATAAACAGAAAAAGAAGATAGTTCTTAATGAACCGTCGGTAGTAGCCAGAGATAAGAAAACAAGGAAAATAATCGCAGTCGGAAAGGAAGCAAGGGAAATGCTCGGAAAAACTCCTGCGAGCATAGAGGCAATAAAGCCTTTACAGGGTGGAGTTATAGCGGATATAGATTCTACAACACAGATGATAAGTTACTTTATACATAAGATTTATGGGAATTCATTGTTTAAGCCTGAAGTCATGATATGTGTACCGATAGAAGTAAGCGGAATTGAAAGAAAGGCACTTTTTGATGCTGTAAAAGGAGCCAAAAAGACATATATAATAGAAGAAGGAAGAGCGGCAATAATAGGTTCAGGAGTCAATATATCAAAGCCTGAAGGAAGCATGGTAATAGATATAGGTGGAGGTTCTACTGATATAGCAATACTTTCCCTGGATGAAATAATTGCAAGCAAGTCAATCGGGGTAGCCGGAAATAAGTTTGACGAAGATATAGTGAAGTATGTAAAAAAGAAATATAACATGCTGATAGGGGAAAGGACAGCAGAAAAGATAAAAAAAGAACTTGCTACTGCATTAAAGAGCCAGCATCCTGAAATAATGGAAATCAAGGGAAGAAACCTGGAATCAGGAATTCCTCATACAATAGAAGTGAACTCTAACGAAATATATGAAGCTATAGAAGATTCACTTTATCAGATTGTAAATTCTACAAAGGAAGTGCTGGAAAAATGTCCTCCTGAACTGGCGGCAGATATATTGGATAACGGTATAGTAATGACAGGTGGAGGTTCATTGATCAAAGATTTTGTGGAAATGATGGAAAAAGAAGTCGGAATAAGCGTATATTTATCACAGAACCCTCTAGATTCAGTAGTTCTAGGCGGAGGAGCAGCTTTTGATAATAAGAAGCTTCTGAGAACGCTGCAAGTCAGGGAAGGGTAACTGGAACAGGAATTAAGGTGATGTATGAAAAGCAAGGAAATACTTTTGACATTGGAAAAGGAAGCCGGGAAAAATAAAATAAGCGGAAGTTATCTTTTTTACGGTGATAAAAGAGTTGACTTGCTTTTTTATGCACTGGAATTTTCCAAAATGGTAATGACCGGTAATGTAGGAGATGAAGAAGAGAGAAAGGATATATGTAAAAGGATAGAAAGTCTCCAGCATCCGGATGTGGAAATTATAAACAGGAAAAATGAAAATATAAAGATAGATGAAATAAGGGAAATAATATACGGGGCAATTGAATCTGCCTATAGTTCTCCTAAAAAAATTTTTATACTTTCAGGAATTGAGAATATACGTAAGGAATCTTCCAATGCCTTGTTGAAAATATTGGAAGAACCTCCTAAAGATGTATATTTTGTCTTATTATCAAGAAGTCTGAATATTATCCCGACTATAAAATCGAGGACAATAAAATTTCATCTGGAAAGTCTTGACAGCAATGAACTTGGTGTCAGCAGCAAAGTGTACCAATTCTTTGATGGAAATGAAAATGACATAAGGAAATACAAAAAAAGCGGAATTAGTCTGGATGAATATGAAAACTGTACCGCTTCTCTGGAAGATGTATTAGAACATATAAAGAATATGAGAGATTTTATGGGAAAAGATAAGGATGAAGGGGAAAATCTGAGAAATGAAATGGAAATTATAGTAAGATATAATATGGGTATAGAGTATCTGGTAAAGAAAATAAGATTTTCTGGTATCCATGAGATTTATGTATTCATAAATGAAATAGAAAAGGAATATAAAAATGATAAGGAAATCCTTATGGGACTGCTTGGAAAAATTACAGCGGCTTCAAGGGTGACTGCAGGTGGGGATAATTTAAAGAAAATGATTAACCTGAAAAACAGTATAAGAAGCAATGTAAATATAAGAAGTGTACTGTTTAATTACTTTAGTATTTTACAAGGGATATGATACTGACAGATAATGGCATATTTTATTAGGAGGAAAATTTATGGAAAGTTTAAAACATCTTGTAAGCGGAACAGATATAAGAGGAATAGTTGCTGAACATGAAGGCAGGAAGAAAACTCTTGGAGGGGATGAAGTAGAGCATATAGCTACTGGTTTTGGAAAATGGATTAACAGGAAATATGGAAGAAAATCCCATCTGGAAGGAAGAAAACTCAGAGTTTCAGTAGGATATGATGCAAGGCATACTGGGCCGGAATTTGCAGGGATTATAAGGAATAAACTTATGGAGGCGGGAATAGATGTTTATGACTGCCAGATGTCGATAACTCCATCCCTGTTTATGACAACGGTGTTTGAAGATTATAAGGCTGATGCGGCAGTCATGATAACTGCAAGCCATCTTCCAAGCTATTATAACGGTCTGAAGTTCTTCACATCTGAAGGTGGCTTTGAAAAGAAGGATGTCATTGAAATGATTGAAATGATTGATTCAAAAGGCATATGCCAGTGCGAGTCTAATCTTAAGGAAGTCCTTGATATGAAGGAAGAAAAAGGAAATTCTGAAAAACGTAATCTGGCAGATGATTATGCAGAATATATATGTGAACTGATAAGAAAAGAAACAGGAGGAAGTGAAAAGCCACTTGAAGGGTTAAGGATAGTAATAGATGCAGGTAATGGAGCTGCGGGCTTCTTCGCTGATAAAGTCATTAAGAAACTGGGTGGTGATACTGAAGGAAGCCAGTTTTTGAATCCTGACGGAAATTTTCCGAATCATGTTCCGAATCCGGAAGCTAAGGAAGCGATAGAATCTATAAAAAAAGCTGTCCTTGCCAATAATGCAGATTTTGGTATTATCTTTGATGCAGATGGAGACAGGAGTGCCTTTATAGACAAGGATGGAAGGGAAATAAACAGAAATAACCTGATAGCCTTGCTGAGCAGCATACTTCTGAAGGAAAAAACGGGAAGTACTATTGTTACAGATTCAGTTACTTCTGCAGGATTAAAGGGATTCATAGAATCTAAAGGAGGAAAACACCATAGGTTCCAGAGAGGATACAAGAATGTCATTAATGAAGCAAAAAGGCTGAATAAGGAAGGAGTATATACTCCACTGGCAATAGAAACGTCGGGACATGCTGCATTTATTGATAACTATTTTCTTGATGACGGAGCCTATATGGCAGCCCGTCTTCTAATCCAGCTTGTAAGAAGCAGGAAAGAAGAGACAGGATTTACAGATATATTAAATGAGATTGAAGATCCGGCAGAAGAAAGGGAAATCAGATTTTTAATAAAATCAGAAGATTTTAGAAATGAAGGGAATAAAGTACTGAAAGAACTGTCAGACTACGTAGAAACTGTTGAAGAATGGGAATTAGAAATTCCTAACTATGAGGGAGTGAGGGTATTATGTGGAGGGAACAGCTGGTTCTTATTAAGGCTTTCACTTCATGAACCGCTTCTCTGCCTGAATGTTGAAACTGACAGAGAAGGGAAAATGGGGAAAATACTTGAAAAAATTTATGATTTTTTAAAGAGGTATGATAAAATAGATGTTTAAGGAGAACTGACAAAAAATGAAAAGGAATAATATTTTAAATATAGTACTGTTAGTAATAGTCTTATGCTTTTTGGGAATAAAATTCTTTTCAGGAGGAAACAGTGTAAAAAAAATTTCCGGAAATAATAAGGAAACTGTTACATCATCTAAGAAAAGCGGAAAGGAAAAGCAGAAGGAGAAATCTGGGGGAAATACTGTAACTACAGAAAAAAATGGAAACAGAAAATATAATATAGACTATGACCATATAATAGGGGGAGATGTTTCGTCGAATGGAGAAAAGGTAACAGGAGGTCATACTCTCCTAAAGGGGGATGTGAGAATTATAAAGAAAATCGGTTCCCCTTCAAGTAAGGGAGTATACAAAGCCAGCGTAGAAATAAGGAAGCCTGACGGGACATGGCAGAAAAAGACGAGTAATGGAGGAATAAATACAATGTTTCCTGAAAGCTGGGATGAAGACAGGGTGATTGATGAAATAAATTCTGCATGGGAAAACAGGAAAGATGTAAAAGGCCGTGACAGTAACATGTGGCAGGGAGTAAGTAAGAGCGGAGTACTGATTAGGGGATATAAAAGCCCGAGGATAACTGCATACCCTGTTTTTGAAGGTGATAGATAGTGAAAGTGATATTTGCCTACTATAATGATGAAGATTTGGGATTGACAGAATACTCTGATATTATAGCAGATAAAGGAGAAGAAGGAATTCAGAGTGAAAATTTACTGGAAAATAAAAAGGAAGAAGAATACAGGAAATACCTCATAACAGGTATCATGGAAGATTTCCAGTATCCTGAACTTCTGGAAGAATTCTATGAAAAACTGGAGAAACTTGAGTCTGGAGAAATCAAGGAAGTGGAATGGGATGGGCAGGCGTTTCAGCATAGGATAACAAGGAAAAAAGTCGAGTTTACCCATACAATATTTGGAATATGCAAGGAGTATCCAAAATGGAGCTGTAAATACGACAGCTATAAGAAAATACTGTCAGGCTGGAAGAGATTTATGGAAATGCCTAGGAACATAAACAGCATACTGGAAATAGAAATTTAAAATTAAGTTTACTAAAGTAATTATTTGTGATAAAATAAGATATAAAATGCTGATTAGGAGTGAACAGATGTTAGAGACGTTAGTTTTTAGGGAGATAAGATATAATGAGAACAATGATGAATTTCTCAGAGAAAATCAGGAAAAGATACTGAAAAATCCTAATGATGTAGAAGCATTACAGACATTGGCATCGATTTACCACGCTTTAAAAGAAAATGAAAAAGCGATAGAAATATATGAAAAACTGGTTGTCTTAAAACCTGATGATCATGAAATAAGAGCTTTTTTAGGATATCTTTATTACGAAAATGAAGATCTTGACAAGGCTGAAGAAAATTTTAATAAGGCACTTGATATAAGTGAAATGGAGCCGTTTGTGCTGTTTCTGCTGGGAAATGTATACGCCAGAAGAGGGAAGATTTCTGAAGCGGTAGACTGTTATGAGTTTGCTATCTTCCTTGATTTTGACATGTATGTAGCACATATTGATTTTGCCAGAAAATATGAGCATATGGGAAGACATAAGAAAGCTTTAAGGGAATATAAAGCTGCCTTTGAAATTGATTCAAGGGATGAAGGTCTGCTGGAGAAAATAAAGTATATTGAAAATAAATGCAGAAAGACAGGAGCATGTGCAACAGAAACAGATGAACATAAACATCTGATAACGTCTGAGCAGATAGTATTTAACATGTAGGAAAATTTCAGGAGAGTAATTTAAAATTATAGGGAAGGCTGCCACAAAATTAAAGAACTTAAGGCTATTAATTTTGGGACAGCCTTTTATCTGTTAGAATGAACCTGGAAATATTTAGAAATGGAGGGAAAATGGTAAAATTACTATGTGAAGCAGTTATACCTTCTGTACCTATGAAGGAAGTAGAAGAGATAGAAAATAGTATAAGGACAGTATACAAGAAGACTATATGGAATAAATTTATTAAGGCTGTAAATGACTATGATATGGTAGAAAATGGGGATAAGATAGCTATAGGAATATCAGGCGGGAAGGACAGCCTTCTCCTGGCAAAGCTCTTTAATGAACTTAAAAAGGATAGAAGCAGGAAATTTGAATTTAAGGCAGTAAGCTTAAATCCAGGATTCCGTCAGTCAGACCTTGATAATTTCAAGAATAACCTTGAAAAGTTAAATATAGACTGCGAAATAATAGATACTAATATATGGGAAATAGCTAATGAAAAGGCAAAGGACTATCCATGTTTCCTATGTGCCAAAATGAGGAGGGGGATACTTTATAATAAAGTTGAGGAATATGGTTTCAATAAACTTACACTTGGCCATCATTTTGATGATGTGATAGAAACTACAATGATTAACATGTTGTATGCAGGAACTCTGAAGACAATGACTCCGAAAGTGAAGTCGACTTCAGGGAAACTTTCTCTAATAAGACCTCTTATATATGTCAGGGAAGCAGATATTATAGAGTATACTAAACTGAATGGAATAAGAGCCATGAACTGCGGCTGTACAATTGAAGCGGGAAAGACTTCAAGTAAGAGGAAGGAAGTAAAGGAACTTCTGGCTTCCCTTGAAGAAAAAAGTCCCGGAATTAAACAGAGCATATTTAATTCCATGAAAAATATAAATTTGGAATATGTCTTTGGATATACATATGGAAATAAGAATGATAATATAGAATAGCTTAGAAAATCCCTTGACAGTAAATTTAAGAATAATTACAGAGAGGGATTTTTATAGTGGAGCAATAATTTTTTCTTGCAATATTACTAAAAATGAGGTAAAATTATTTTGAAAACAAAAATTTATTATTTTATATGTCAAATTTTTAGTATACCAGTGTTTAATTCGTATAAATAATGAATTTTAAAATTAAATATGAATAAATGCATAAGGAGAGAATTATGACGCTTAGGAATGGAAAAACAGGAGAAAAGATCCGTGTAAAGGAAATCAAGGAAAAGAACCTGAATTCAAGGCTGCTCAGTCTGGGACTATGTAAAGGTGATGACTGTGTAATTGAAAATATTGCTAATGGGAATATACTCATAAAGACAGTTGAAACAAAAATAGTAATTAGTGACAATCTAGCAGATAAAATTGAAATAGAGGTGCTTAAATAATGATTAATGTGGCATTTATAGGAAATCCTAATGTAGGAAAGACAGCACTTATAAACAAAATCTCAAATGCCAGTCTAAAGGTGGGAAACTGGCCTGGAGTAACTATTGAAAAGAAGGAAGTATTTTTTAAGGTAAATAATGAGGAGATAAAACTTATTGATTTGCCTGGAGTCTATAATCTTTCTGTTGAGACGGCAGAAGAAAGGGTAGCAAGAGATTTTCTTTTAAAGGAAGATGTAGATGTTATAATCAATGTCGTTGACTCGACATCACTGGAAAGGAATCTCTATCTGACAGCTATGCTGAAGGAGCTAGGGAAACCTGTAATAATAGCATTAAATTTTTCAGATGAATTTAAGAAGTTCGGATTTGAATTAAATCTCGATATATTCCAGAAGCAGCTCAAAGTTCCTGCGGTATTTACAAGCGGGAAAACCGGTGAAGGTGTAAAGGAGCTGACAGAAAAGGTAGTTGAGCTGTCAAAGCAGTACAAAGAGGAAACTCATATTCCTTACAGGCTTACTTTTGATGATATTCTGGAAGAAAATATTTCAAGTCTGAAAAATAAGTTACAGAATGATGAAAAATACAAGAAGATACTTGAAAAATATTCTGCTGACTGGCTTGCGATAAAAGCCCTGGAAGATGATACTGCAGCACTTGCAATGATAAAAAGGGACTTTAATATTAATCTGATGGAAGATGCAGCTGAAGAGAAAAATAAAATTGAGAAAAGGCATGGAATGAATTCCGCTGATGTATTTGCCAATGCAAGGTATGGTGTAGTCAGGGGAATTGCTAATGCAAACCTGAAAAGAGGAAAGGGTAATAAGTTTGCACTGACAGACAAAATTGACAGGATTCTCCTTAATAAGTTTTTTGGAGGACTCTGTTTTCTTGGAATAATATATATGATGTTTGTTGTAGTATTTGATGGAAGTGCTCCGTTTATAGACTGGGTAGATGGATTTTTCGGAGACTTTGTGATGAAGTATGTAGGGAAGGCTATAGAAGGTGTTCCTGAATGGCTTAGCAGCTTCATTCTGGATGGAATTATAGCTGGAGTAGGTTCAGTACTGACTTTCGTTCCTTTGATGTTCTTTATATATTTTTTTATGGCAATGCTGGAAGAGAGCGGATATATGGCGAGGGTAGCTTTCATACTGAATAAACTGATGACTCGGGTGGGACTGTCAGGGAAAGCATTTATTCCTATGCTTATAGGATTTGGATGTACGGTTCCTGCAATCTATTCTACAAGGACACTGGAAGATGAAAAGACAAGGAGACTTACTGGAGTTATCTCGACTTTCATGTCATGTGGTGCAAGACTTCCTGTGTATTCATTACTTGCAGCGGCATTTTTCAGTAAGAATGCAGCTATTGTAGTTGTTTCAATATATCTTCTTGGAGTGTTTGTTGCATTACTGATGGCATTTATCTTAAAGAGATTTGATTATTTCAAAGGAGACAATACGGAACTTCTGATAGAACTGCCTCCTTACAGGCTTCCAAGTGCTAAATCCGTGTGGAATTATATGAAGACAAAGACACTTTCATATGTAAAGAAGGCGACTACAATAATTTTAGGAATATTACTTGTAATATGGTTCCTTTCATATTTTCCTAATAACGGAGACGCAGAAACTTCATACCTTGGACGAAGTGCGAAAATAGTCCAGCCGGTTTTTGAGCCTACAGGATTTGGTACGAGATGGGAACCTGTAGCTTCAATATTACCTAGTATAATAGCAAAGGAGACTGTAGTAGGATTTTTAGGACAGGTACTCCTGATAGGTGAAGAAGGAGGGGAAGAAGAGAAGGTTGAATATAACTTTTTCAGCGACCTGAAGGATCAGGCAATAGGTCTGAAGGACGCAGCAATAGATTCCTTGAAATCATTAGGAAATATCGTGAAATTTAAAGTCGACACACTTGCAATGTCAGACCAGGAAACATTGGATGAGGATGCGGGAGGAAATATAATTCCTGCAATAAGGGAACTGTGGAATGACAAGCTGGGGCCGATAAGGGCATATTCCTTTATGTTATATGTACTGTTTGTAGTTCCGTGTGCAGTAGCAATGGGAGCTTTAAAACAGGAATTCGGATGGAAACTTCTCGCGTTCCAGTTTACTACGCTTTTAATTCTTCCGTATGTGGTTTCGGTAGTATTCTTTAATGTAGCGAGGTTATTTGTATAACGAGGGATGAGAAGAGGAGATGAGGACTAGATGCTAAAAACAATAATAGTTGGACTGATTACCGGATTAGTTGTGTTTTCAGTTTTCAGAAAAATCTATAAGGATTATAGGAAA
>JBHACQ010000184.1:0-4591 GCA_041854625.1 Leptotrichia sp.
ATGAAGTAGTATGGGAAAATGGAAAATGATAATGTTATTACCGTTTGTCATAGTGATAATTCTAGCATCTCCGATGATTTTTTTAGGGATATTCAGTGCCATACATGAATATAAGGAAGCAAATTCCCAGGAGCAGAGAGAGCAGTTTTATTTATAAAGTCTAGGAAATATAAATAGAATATTGAGGAAGAAAAAGGTTGAGAGAGTATCAGAGATAATGAAGGTGGTGCTGGAGAATGAAAATAAAGATATAGGATTAGAAATGGAACTGTCATTGTCTAGTTATATATTATTGCAATATTAACCGCTGTATCTACTATTTCCTTTAATATGCTGCTGCGGTTGGGTGCCATTATTTATATTATGAAATGACTATAAATTTAAATAAGACTATCTTTTAATTAAAAAGTGTGTTAAAATATACAATAATAATATAAAATCCATAACAATAAGAAAAGATATATTTCATTCAAGTAAGGAGGGGATATGCCAAATTAATAATAAACTGCAAGAGGATGCTTTCTAATCTAAATCTAAAAAAAATAAAGTATAATTCTATTAAAAAATAAATAAATAGTAAAGGAGATATGGCATGAAAAAATTATTTCTATTATGCGGAATACTGATGACAGGGGCTGTTTCATTTTCAGAAGGGAATATCATTGAATTCAGGGGAGGATTTTCACCAAGTCCGAAATTTGATGTGACACCTTCAGGGAAGGCTAAGCCGTCTTTTGAAATAGGGGCAGAGTACCGTTATGCAGTTACAAATAATACTGAACTGGGGGCAGGTATAGCATACCAGAACCATGGAAAGATTAAGAAGTTTACTGACATAGAGGACAGCACATTACGTGTGGAGATCCAAGATACAAAGATGTATAACTCAGTACCTCTTTATCTGACAGTAAAATACAATTTCAGGAATGAAAGTGACTTTATACCGTACATTAAAGCTAATCTTGGATATTCCTTTAATTCAGGGAGCAGCAGCAATAACTACAAGACATATAATAAGCTTACGGGAGCTGTAATTGATGAAGGAAAACTGAAGGATTTCTCTGTAGATAATGGAATGTACTATTCTGTAGGAGCAGGACTCACGTATAAAGGATTTAATGTAGACCTGTCATATCAGGTTAACAGTGCAAATGTAAAAGGGACAAGATATGACGGAAGGAAGGACGAAGGGAGCGCTGATATTAGAAGAGTTACTTTAGGATTTGGGTACCAGCTAGGATTTTAAACATGTACATAATATGTCTGGAAAATTGAATAATATATACAGATAGCTTTTCAGACATATTTTTTATTATAAATTAAATAAGAAAAGGAGTAGATGATATGAAAAAAATACACAACTTTTCCCTTATGTTAGGAATGATGCTGATTTCAACCGTGTATGCAAGAAGCGAGAACAGGATATTGAAGAATGAGCTTCCTAAGACGGAAAGGGAATTCCTTAATAATGAGAAGGGTGGCAGTACAGAAGATACTGATACAGTAATACAGGATGATGATGGAGAAACTAAATTCTTTATAAGGGAAATAGTACTGAAAAGACCTATGGACGGAATAAAACCTCTTGTAAGTAACAGACGGCTAGACAGGATAATAGGTGAATATCAGAATAGGGAAATATCCCTGGGAGAACTGAAGGAGCTTGTAAAAAGGCTGAATGAAGAGTACTCCAGAAAAGGATTCGTAACTACACGTGTATATATCGAACCTGGACAGAATATACAGGAGGAAGTAATAAGACTGGTAGCTCTTGAAGGAAAAGTGGAAGAAATCATCCTGGATAAGGATACTGCCAAAGACAAGAGAAGGGCATTTTTTGCTTTTACAAATGAGAAGGGAAAGGTACTGAATATTTCCCATATAGATAACGGGATAGATAACCTTAACAGGGTAGAGTCCAACAACTCTAAAATAAATATAGTTCCTGGAGAAGAGCAGGGATATTCCAAGATTATAATTGAATCAGAAAAGAAAAAACCGTTCAGACTGAACCTTAACTATGAAGATACTCAGAAGGATAAGGCAAAATATAGGATAACAGCTGAATATGACAACCTCCTAGGAATAAATGACAACATATCCCTATCCTATAAAGGAGATATGGGAAAACTGACTAAGAAAGCAGGTAACAGGAACAATTACACGGAAAGCTATTCAGTCGGATACTCATTTCCGTTTAAAAGCTGGAGTTTTTCACTGATGCACGATAAGTCGGAGGAAAATAGCCTTCTTATAGGAAATAGAGGGAACTTCAGTATGAGGACAGAAAGCAGGGATACAGGAATAGATGTTACAAAGCTGCTGTACAGGGATGCTGATATGAAGCTGAACCTTACTATGGGACTGAATGTGAAAAGTGAAAAAACTTATCTTTCAGAAATAAGACTACAGACACAGGACAGGAATATTACTGTGGCAGAAGTGGGGATAAATGGGATGTTTAAACCGTTTAAAGGAATTGCGACCTACAGCCTCATCTATTCCAAAGGGATAAAGGGTTTCGGAGCAAAGAAGGATAACTCCTATAATGCGGGGACATTACTGACGCAGTCACCTTACCAGTCTGACAACAGATATCAGTTTGATAAGATAAACCTTAACCTGAGCTATTATAAGCCTTTCTATTTTAAGGATCAGGGGATAACAATAAGGACAGCATTGAATGGACAGTATTCTAAAGATTCTCTCTTTTCAAGTGAAAAGTATAGTATAGGAGGGTCTGATACAGTGAAGGGATTTCCAGCATCAGTTTCAGGAGACAAGGGATACAGTACAAAGATGGAAATAAGCTACATACTTCCAAATGACGGAAGCAGGACAGGGCAGTTTCTGTATAAGATAAGACCATATATTGAAGCAGATTTTGGGAAAGTAAGGAATAACTACAATATATATGGAGATAAGAAAGGTGAAATTGTGACACTATCAAGCTATTCAGCAGGAATAAAATATTATGGTGAGCTAGTTACTTTAGATTTTGGTATAGCAAAGACTGATAAGGGAAGGAATCTGATGAAGGCAGATTCACACAGGGGATTTGTCACTGTGTCGGCCTCATTCTAGAACCGGGAAGGATATGTAAAAATATGAAAAGGATACTGGTATTGATAGCAGGACTGCTTCTTATTATAAGCTGCAGTCCTACAAATGAAGACGTAAGTAAGGGGAATGTTTCAGGAGTGACTTCCGATGAGCTTCAGGTCATAGAAGATAAGATGTACAGATACGGGGATAAGAATCCATATACAGGCAACCTCATCATAAAGGATGACAGGGAGAGGATAGTCCTTGTGGAGAGCATAAATAAAGGTGTTTCAGAGGGGGAGGTAAGGAGCTACTATACGAGCGGCAGACTAAAGGAGAAGTATACTGTAAAGAATGACAGGATAGAGGGAGAATACAGGCTCTATTCACAGGATGGAGGCATTGTAGTCACAGCGATGTATAAAGGCGGAGAGAAAGAATCCGAGAAAGCTGTCACAGCTAAGGATAAGAAGCCGTTTACGGGGACATATACCGAAACATATGACAACGGGAATGTAAGTCAGGCAATAAAGTTTGTGGACGGAGTAAGGGACGGGGAGACGAACTTCTATTATCCGAGCGGGAAAATAAAAGAAAAGATACCATATGTGAAAGGTCTTCGTGAGGGGAACTACTTCTTCTACAATGAGGCGGGTGAAGTGACAGGAAAAGGAGTATTTTCCAATGACAAGAAGGAAGGGCAGTGGCTTGTATATGATGAGAGTGACAGGACTCTGATTGAAAAGAATTATGTAAACAATTTAGAAGAAGGGCCTTACAGAGTGTATTTTGAAGACGGGAATACGAAGGCGGAAGGGAACTACAAGAACGGTAAGCTTGAGGGGTCATACAGGTCATACTATAAGAGCGGGAAAATAGAAACGGAAGTCAGCTATGTAAACGGGAAAAGGGAAGGGGGCTATAGGATAAGCTATGAAAATGGAGCAGCCAAAGAAACGGGGAACTACAGGAACGACAGACTGGTAGGAGACATCAGCCTGAACCATGAGAATAATGCAAGGATGGCGACACTGCATTATACACAGGAAGGGAAGAAGACAGGCAAATGGATATACCATTATCCGAGCGGGAAAATCCATCAGGAGTTTACCTATGAAAATGACAGGCCTGTAGGATCTTACAGGAAATACTATGAGGACGGGAAAATATCGGAAGAAGGTAAGTATGAAGACGGGCTTCTGCAGGGGGAAGTAAGGATGTACTATGCGAGCGGGAAGCTGGCATCGAAAGTGTCGTTTGAGCGTAACTCCAAGGAAGGGGAAGCCGTATCCTATTATGAAAACGGGAAGGAGAAGGAAAAGGGTAAGTTTGTCCATAACAGATACGAAGGGACAGTAAAAGTATTCTATGACAATGGTGAGACGGCGATAGAACAGAGTTACAGGAACGGGAAGGAAGACGGGAAATGGATATTCTATGATGAGAACGGCAAGGTGAAGAAACAGGAGACTTACTCGTTAGGGAAAAAGCTCTAGATGAAGGAAGAGATGGAGGATTCAGAGATGGGAATAAATGAAATCAAAAA
>JBHACQ010000185.1:0-7011 GCA_041854625.1 Leptotrichia sp.
AGGAGAACTGTTTAGAGTTCTCCTCGAAAAGGGGGATGCCCTGGTTCTCTATCCTGAAGACATACATATGCCCGGACTGTCTCCGGAAGAATCTGGAAAAGTAAGGAAAGCAGTATTTAAAATAAATGTAGATGACCTATAGTCTATATATTTTTAAGGATTTTATAAATCAGGATATACAAGCGAAAGGAGAAGATTAAGATGAAATATGTGGAAGATTTTAACATAAAGCTGAAAAAATATGCTGAAGTAATTGTAAAAATAGGGGCAAATGTACAGAAGGGACAGAAGGTATGGATAAACTGTACAACAGATGCATTGCCTTTAGTACATGAAATAACAGAGATGGCTTACAAGGAAGGGGCATGCGATGTAAATGTAAAACTGAAGGATGACAGGATTAGCAGAATGCATGCAGAATACAAGACAAAGGATGAATATTCCCGTATTTCAGAATGGTTTGTAAATGAAATAAATGACTATCTTGATAATAATGTTGTATTTATCCATATTTTAAGCAGTTCTCCCAACCTGTTTTCCGGAATTGATCCTGAGAAGCTGGGGGAATATGCTAAAAATTATGGAGAAGCAATGAAATATTACCGTTCTTGCATAATGAACGATGTGAATTCATGGACAATAGCAAGCTACCCTTCACCTGAATGGGCAAAGATAGTTTTTCCTGAAGAAGAGGATGTTGAGAAGGCACAGGCAAGATTAATGGAGGCTATTCTGGAAACAGTGAGGGTAAATAAAGAAAATCCCGTTGAAGAATGGGGAAGACATATTGAAAAATTAAGTGAGAAAGCAGAGTTTCTAAATGGAAAGGCATATTCGGCGTTACACTATAAGTCTGAAGGGACAGACCTGGTAGTGGGGCTTCCTAAGGGACATATATGGGTAGCGGCAGGTAGCAGTAATTCTAAGGGAATCAGCTTTATTCCTAACATGCCCACAGAGGAAGTGTTTACAGCAGGAGATAAATATAGGGTGGATGGATATGTTTCAAATAAAAAGCCCTTGTCATATCAAGGGAATATAATTGATAATTTCAGGATTACATTTAAGGATGGGAAAGTTACAGAATTTGAAGCGGAAACAGGTTATGACATATTGAAACAGCTGCTTGATACAGATGAAGGCTCAAAAAGGATAGGAGAAGTGGCATTGGTTCCTCACAGTTCCCCTATATCAGATTCTGGACTGCTCTATTATCAGACATTATTTGATGAAAATGCATCAAATCATCTGGCTTTAGGTGCAGCCTATCCGACAAATGTATCAGGGGGAGCAGATATGGATGATACAGAGCTTGACAAGGCACATATAAATACGTCAATTACTCATGTTGACTTTATGATAGGTGACAGTGAAATGGATATAGACGGAATAAATGAAGATGGGACAAGAGAACCTGTATTCAGAAAAGGAAACTGGGCATTCTGATGGAACGGAAGTAAAATAGAATACAGAAGGAGGATATTAAAATGTCAAAGGTAGTATTGAAGAAGGTGGAGAAGCAGTATCCGAATGGCTTCAAAGCAGTGCATGGGATAGACCTTGAGATAGAGGACGGGGAATTTATGGTATTTGTAGGACCGTCAGGATGTGCAAAGTCTACTACACTCAGGATGATAGCAGGGCTGGAGGAGATAACGGGTGGTGAAGTATACATAGGAGACAGGCTTGTAAATGATATACCGCCTAAAGACAGGGGGATAGCGATGGTATTCCAGAACTATGCACTGTACCCGCATATGACTGTGTACGAGAACATGGCATTCGGACTTAAGCTGAAGAAGACACCGAAGGAAGAGATAGACAGACGTGTAAGGGAAGCAGCGGAGAAACTGGAGATAACAGAGCTTCTGGACAGGAAGCCTAAGGAAATGTCAGGAGGTCAGAGGCAACGTGTAGCACTTGGAAGGGCAATAGTCAGAGAGCCGGAAGTGTTCCTGTTTGATGAACCGCTATCTAACCTTGATGCGAAGCTCAGGGTATCGATGCGTGTGAGGATAACGCAGCTGCATCAGGAACTGAAGACGACAATGATTTATGTAACTCATGACCAGGTAGAAGCGATGACGATGGGAGACAGGATAACTGTAATGAAGGCGGGAAGGATAATGCAGGTTGATACACCCTTGAATCTGTATCACTACCCGGCAAACAGGTTTGTTGCAGGCTTTATAGGGTCACCGACGATGAACCTGGTAGACGGGATGCTGCTTGAACGTGATGGAAGGATTTATATAGATCTGAACGGAGCTGAGCTGGAGATATACGGAGAGAAGGCGGAAAAGGTAAAAGGACACGTAGGCAGGAAGGTGACGTTCGGGATAAGGCCGGAGAATATAAGCGTACATCATGAAGAGGACAACCTTTCAAGGAGAGGGGAAGTAAGCGTTGTGGAACAGATGGGGAATGAGGAGTATATCTACTTTACATTAAACGGTCATCAGATGACGTGCCGGGTAAATGTAGAGAATGTAGGGGATTCAGTAGGTAAGAGAGGAGAAAAGATATTCAGGTTTGATACAAGCAAGGCACATATATTTGATATTGAAACAGAAGAAAATATAAGCTTATAAAATAAATACTGTCTGGAAATTATCTAGTTCCGGACAGTTTTTTATTGCCTGGGAAGACAGTGCTGCTTCTATTAAATAATTCTTATTGTACTGAATTGATTAAAATTACAGACATGAAAGAAAAATATTGCAAATACTTCTGAAAAGATATAAAATAGCAATATAATCTTTAGGTGTTTGTAAAACAGAAGTACTTTTTGAAAGATTAAAAAGGATAAAAAAATCAAAGCCAGGAAATGCTGTATTAATAGAGCTTATATTGTTTTATAAATACCAAGATACAATCTTGGAATGGAGAAAATAATGAAAATAGGATTGACAGGTGGAATAGGTACAGGGAAAAGTACAGTAGGAAGGAAGTTAAAGGAAAAAGGGTATGCTGTCATTGACCTTGACGTTATATCAAGGGAAGTAATAAAAAATCCGGAAATAATAGACAGGCTTGTCAGGGAGTTTGGTGATGGAATTCTATCAGAAAAAAAGGATATGTATTTTGAGCGTGAAATTTCCCGTAATAAATTAGGGCAAATAGTATTCAAAGATGAAAAAAAGGTAAGTATATTAAACTCTATTATGCATCCAGAAATTATTAAGAAGATGCACGAAGAGATGGAAAGATTACTGAAAGATCATAAAATAGTAATTGTGGAAGTCCAGCTCCTCTTTGAAATAAACCTGGAGAGGGAATTTGATTTTACTGTACTTGTATATTCCAGTAAGGAAGTCCAGCTGAAGAGGGTAACAGGAAGGGACAAAAGAACAGAAGAACAGGTACGGGATATTATAAATTCTCAGATGGATATGGAAGTGAAGAGGAAAAAGAGCGACTATATTATAGAAAATGACGGGGATATGGAAGCACTGGATACAGAAGTTGAAAAATTTGTAGAAAGGCTGAAAAGTTTTGAGGAGCAGCTTTAAAATAAGGAGAAACGAAATGAAAAAAATAAGAAATATAGTACTGATATTAGTTTTATTACTTTTAGTATGGCTAAGCATACCTTTCAATGTTCTTATTCTAGGAAGCGATGCCAGACCGAATCAGGAGCTGAAGGGCTCAAGAAGTGACGCAATAGTGGTGGTAAAGGTAGTTCCTTTACTTGCTAAAATAAAGATGATTTCCATTCCACGGGATACATATACTGAAATACCTTGCGAAAATGGTAAGAGTGACAAGATTACCCATTCATTTGCTTATGGAAGTCTTTCAGGTGAATCCGGTGGAGGGATGAAGTGTGCCATAAAATCGGTGGAAAGCCTGTTGGATACAAAGATTAACTACAGCGTAGTATTCCGGTTTGATGATGTAATAGCATTAACAGATATTATTGGAGGCGTGGATATAAAAGCAAACCATACATTTGTTCAGGATAACCAGAAATTTGTGGAAGGGGAGACATATAATATAAAAGGTGAAAGAGCTCTGGCTTATACACGTCACAGAAAGACTGACAGTGCATTTAAAAGGGATGAAAGACAAAGGCAGGTAATGCAGAGTATTGCAAAGAAACTCGTATCCCCTTCAGGATGGATATATATTCAGCCTGTATACAACTATATGCATGAAAAAATGGAAGTTTCCTTTAATCCTATAAAAATAATTTCTACTTTACCTGCAGTAGTTATAAATAAGACGAATTTTGAACAGCACGAAATAAAGGGAGAGGGAAAGACAATGAAGGGCGTGTGGTATTTTATACCGGAAGAAAGTTCCCTTGAAGATGCAAAAAAAGAATTTAAAATACATTTTTAGGGGATTTTAAAAATGACAAAAATACATAAGTAAGGAGGAGTAGTGTTGGAAATTAAAAAGTCGGAATTTGTAAAATCAGCTGTATATGAAAAAGATTATCCGGAGTTTAATGGAATAGAATTTTCCTTTATAGGAAGGTCAAATGTAGGAAAATCATCCCTCATAAATTCCATAACAAACAGGAAAAATTTGGCAAGGACAAGTAAAACTCCAGGAAGAACCCAGCTGATAAACTATTTTCTGATAAATGGCAGTATTCATTTTGTAGACTTGCCGGGATACGGCTTTGCTAAAGTTCCTGAAGCAGTAAAAAAGAACTGGGGGAAAACGATAGAAACTTATCTTATGTCGGAAAGAAAGAAAATTGTGTTCCTGCTTCTTGATATAAGGAGGACTCCTTCCGGTGAGGACATGGAGATGCTGAAATGGCTGGAACATTATAATATAGAATACTATATTATCTTTACAAAGCTGGATAAGCTTTCAAATAATGAGAAGTTTAAGCAGCTAAAGGAAATCAGGAAGAAGCTGGTTTTTAGGAATGAAGATGTATTTTTTTCATCGGCTCTTAAAAATACTGGAAAAGAAGAAATACTGGACTTTATCTTTAAAAGAGCTGATGAATATAGGAATGAAGGAAATTAGATACAATAAAAAAATAAAAAACATATTTTAAGAGGAGGAACTTATAATGCTTTTTGGAATTGTAAGAATTGTAATTGTTTTAGGGATTTTATTTCTAGGGATAATGTCTATAGGAATTTATAATAAGTACATAAAGCTGAAAAATTTGAATGAGGAAGGATGGAGCGGGATAGAAGTGTATCTCCAGAAGAGGCTGGACTTAATTCCCAATCTTGTAAATACTGTAAAAGGGTATGCAAAACATGAACAGTCAACTTTAGAAAATGTTGTAAGGCTGAGAAGCCAGATGATGTCAATTGATACAAAGGATATTGATAATATTGAGAAAATACAGAAGATTGAAAATGAACTTACACAGACACTGAGGTCAATAATGATGCTACAGGAAAACTATCCTGAACTGAAGGCAAATGAAGGATTCATGAACCTCCAGAATCAGCTTTCCCAGATAGAGACAGAAATTCAGAGTTCAAGGAAATACTATAACGGGACAGTAAGGGACAGAAATACATTTATTGAGACTTTTCCTAATAATCTTCTGGGAGGGATATTCGGATTTAAGAAGGCGGCATTCTTTGATGCTACAGAAGGGGCAGAAAAAGCTCCTGAAGTCCAGTTCTAATTAAGTAACTAGATAAGAACTTGTAATACAGATGTACTTTTTGAAAGATTGAAAAGTACAGAAAATTTTGTTATGACTAAAAAATGGAGAAAAATAAGAAGGTTAAAGCTGAAAAATGCCCTATCGGGTAGAATTTAGAAAGCTTTAAAACACTGAAAGTAACTAGAATTAAGGATAGGAATTAAGAATATAAAAAGACAGGGAGGTTTTCTATGACCAAGTTATACAGAAATTAGGAAATATGATAATAACTGTAAGAGGCTGCTGTATAACTTGACTATCTACTGAAAGAGATTTTCGTAGATATAGAGGGCATTTCCTGTTTTTTTATTTCTTGATGGAGCACATAAAAGCAGAAGGAGATTTTAATGGGTTATTTAAGAAGAATCATAAAATTTAAAAATATAGGGAACTTATTTCTTATGACTGCATTATTCTTTGTTTTCGGTACTTATATTATAAATGCAGAATCAATTAAGAACTACAATGTCGAAATACTGGTAAATAAGAATGGGACATTAACAGTAAGTGAAAAAATAGATTATGAATTTGACTCGGATTACAAGCATGGAATCTACAGGGATATCCCCCTACGCTCCCAGAAGGACGGGATAGATGTATATAAATCCTATGTAAAGATGCATTCAATAAAAAGAAATGGAAGCCCTGAAGAATATACTGTGAAGAATTTTTATGAAGGAATAAGGTACAGAGTAGGTTCTGAAAACAGGTATGTGTCTGAAGGGATAAATACATATGAATTTAATTATACAATTTATAATGCAGTTTTTGAAAAGGAAGGTATTTATCAGATATACTATAATGCCATAGGACAGTTCTGGAAAGTTCCGATTGAAAAGGCGTATATAACTCTTAAATATGCAGATAATCAGCCTATTGAAAGTAGTGAAATAGAAAAACTGGAAGTATATACAGGAGAATTCGGGGAAAAAGGGAGTGACTATCAGACAGAAGACAGGAATGGAGTAATAGGAATCAGTACAGGGAATCTGGCACCGTATAATGGTCTTTCCTTTTTAATAAATCTGAATACGGATAAAATAAATCCGTCTGTCCTTGATAAGATGAAAGTCCTTTATTATGCAGAACCGCTCATATTCATAGCCCCCCTTATGATTATAATATTGCTGATATATTCTTTTACAACATGGATAATGTTTGGGAAAGACCCTGCTAAAAAAGCTGTTATTCCTGAATTTAATATACCGAAAAATATATCCCCAATGTATGCGGCTTATATTAAAGGAACAAGGGAACCTAAAGAACTTCTCACGGTAGGGATGTTCTCATTGCTGTCAAAGGACTATGTTAAAGCTGAAGACAGGTATGTGTCTGAAGGGATAAATACATATGAATTTAATTATACAATTTATAATGCA
>JBHACQ010000186.1:0-17578 GCA_041854625.1 Leptotrichia sp.
CTGTATACTCTATCTTAGGTTATTTTGTAATTTATAAAAATTTACTATATTTTAAATTTATACAGATTGCATTAAATAATCCAGAACTTTATGAACGGAGGAAACCTAAAATGAAATTTCCTGCTCCATTGGAAAAGGGGGATAATGTTTTTCTAATATGTCCTTCTTCACCTACACCTCTTAAAGAGGACATTGAAAAATGCTGCAAGGTCATAAGTGATATGGGATTTAACCCCATACCTGGAAAAAGTCTTTATGATAACTATGGCGGATATATGGCAGGTAAACCTGATATACGTCTGGAAGATATTCATAACGCCTTTTCACAGAAAGACATAAAGGGCATCTTCTGTGTGAGGGGAGGCTACTCGGCTTCACAGCTTCTAGGTGACATTGACTATGAGCTCATAAGAAACAACCCGAAAGTCTTTATAGGTTACAGCGACGTTACAAACCTTCACATTGTCTTTAATCAGAAATGTAATTTAGGTACGTATCATGGTCCCATGGTAAAATCAAATATGACTGAAGATTTCAACAGCTATACAGAATCCTCCCTTTTTACAGCTTTAAACAGTAAAAGATGGAAATATATAGAACCTGAAAATATGCCTTTTTCATTTATAGCTGGCAATAATAGCAACAAAGATAAAATAACAGGAATTCTTGTGGGTGGGAATCTTGCCATTATTGTAACAACTTTAGGAACTCCCTATGAAATAGATACTAAAGGGAAGATACTCTTTCTAGAAGATGTCGATGAAGAAGTCGGTTCCCTTAACAGGATGCTTACTCACCTGGAATACGCCGGAAAACTTAAGGATTGTGCCGGAATTATACTTGGAAACTTTGCTGCATGCAAGAACACATACAAGACGGCGGAGGAAAAATATGAAGTCCAGGAATTATTCAACGATTTTTTCAGAAATTATGATAAGCCTGTTATTTATGGTGTAGAATCAGGACACTCCAAACCTTACATGGCTACATTACCTTTAGGAGGAAACTGCACAATAAATACCGCTTTACATGAAATATATTTTGAGAAGGGAGAAGAATAGTATGTTTTTTGATATGCATGCTGATGTATGGACAGATAACTTCTGGGAATATGAAAAGGGAAGAAATGATGTAATCAGAAGGAAATATAAAGATAAATTTGAGCAGGGCGGTCTTTTTGGCGGTATTTTCGTTATCTATCTGAATGCTTTCAAAATTAATAATCCAGAAGAGACTTTCCTTCAAAGCTTAAGATATATGAGTGAAGAACTGTATCATTCAAAAGATCTGGTTCATATTATAAAGGAACCGGATGATTTTAAGAAGGCCCGTAACTTAAAAAAATTTGGTGTCATGCTGGGAATAGAAGGACTGCCTGGAATAGGTTCAAATCTTGACTACCTATACCTTCTCGAAAGAATGGGAATAAGACATATTGGTCTTACATGGAATGAAGAAAACGCCTTTGCTACAGGTCAAAGGGGTAATCCTGAAAGAGGACTTACTTCTCTTGGAATAGAAGCTGTTAAAATTATGGAAGATCTGAAAATTCTCATTGATCTTTCCCATGCTAATGACAGAACTTTCTGGGATGTCGCAAAACATGCCAGAAAACCTTTTTTTGCTTCCCATTCCAATGCTAGAAGCCTCTGTGCTGCCATGAGGAATCTGACTGACGACCAGATTTCATGTATAGGAGAACATGACGGAATGATTGGACTAAACAGCTATCACGGCTTTGTCAGTGACAGAACAGATAGAAAGAATCTGGAAACTCTTCTAGAGCATATGGAATACATTGCCGGAAAAATCGGACTTGATAAAGTAGGATTCGGATTTGATTTTTCAGAATACTACAATATTACAGCTGAAGAGGAAGATGAAGGTCTAGACGGTGTAAAAGATGTTACTGAAATACAGAATGTGGTAACTGCTCTGAAAAAGAGAGGATATTCTAAAGAAGAAATTGAAAATATTGCATATAAAAACTTTCTTTCATTTTTTGAAAGAATAAGAAAATAGAAATTATATAATTACAGTTAAGAAAGGATAAGGAACAATGAAAAGACCAGTAATAGGAATTACATCTTCTATAGGAGAAATACCTGGAAGAAGAAATGCCTTTGAATTTACTTCAGGTATAGATTACAACCAGTCTGTACTGGATGCAGGGGGAATACCTTTTATACTTCCCAACCATAGTAATAATGAAATTATAAAGGAACAGATTTCCCATCTTGATGGACTTCTGCTTTCAGGTGGAGTGGATCTCGATCCTCTCCTTTATGGAGAAAACTGTCTTGAAAATCTGGGGAGCATTTCCCCTGAAAGGGATTTTTTTGAACTGGCAATCCTGTCTGAATACCTGAAGACCGGAAAACCTGTTCTAGGAATATGCAGAGGTCTTCAACTTATAAACGTTCATTATGGAGGAACTCTCTATCAGGATGTTTCATATATTGAAAGGGATATTAATATTCAACACAGACAGAAATATCTCCCTGAATTGCCTACTCATGACATAAAGATTGACAAAAATAATCTCCTTTATGATATTTTAGGAGAAAAAGCAAGGGTGAATTCCTTTCACCATCAGATGATACGGACATTAGGAAAAAATCTTACTGTAATTGCAACTGCCCCAGATGGAGTTATTGAAGCATTTCAAGATAAGAAGCACCCTTTCTTCTATGGTGTTCAGTGGCATCCTGAAATGATGGCTGCAAGAGGAGATGAAAACATGAAAAAACTATTCCGTGCTTTTGTAGAAGCATGCATGAAATAACTAAGAAAAATCTGTTTTAAGACAAAATATAATATCACAAAAAAAGGGCTGTCTCAAAAAGAACATGTACTTCCAAACTTTTCAATTCTCATTGTCCAGTTTTTTGGTACATGTTCTTAAATATAGGACAGCCTCTTTCCTTTAAATATTTCTTATCCATTAATTTAACGGATAGTCATGAGTAATTATCTGTAAGTTCTTATATCCTTTTCCCCTGAAATGGATAACATAAGCTGCTCCTTTATCCATATCCTGGTATGTAAATTCCTTTACATTTGTAAAATTAAAATGTCTTCCTGTAGCTCTGCTTATACAGTTTACATATCTTGTTCCATTTTTATAAACTCCTTTTGATGTAATTTCACATTTTTCAACAAACCTGTCCTTTGCAAATCCCATTACGCCAAATACTAACAACCCTGTCAAAATTAATTTTTTCATCTTTATTTCTCCTTAATATATTATTTTGATACTTTTTAAGCTGATAAAAATTTACAATTTCTTTATCTGTGACATGTTACACTTACATTATCCTCACTGACATCAAATGAAATTTCTCTTGTCTGAGAGTTAAAAGTAGGATAAATTCTTATTTCTCCATTTTCTATTTCAAGATATTCTGTATAGTAGCTTAATTCCCCGTCAGCTGAAACTTCAAATCCCCCTGAATAGGAGCCATTTGGGAACCCTCCAGAACATAATGTCTGCTTCCCGTATTGTGTATCTCCATATGCCAATTCCATGCTTCCTGCCGTCAATACCGTTACTAATGTAAAAATTGATATTATTGATACAATTAATAATTTTCTTGATATTTTCATATAAATTTTTCTCCTTTACAAGTATTTTATTTTATTTTATTTAACTGACTTTTATGTATATACCCATAATCTTCCGATAACGCTCCACCGTCATGTACCGGAAATTTTACATAATACCATTCACCCTTTTGGTAATATTTTACAATTTTCACTCCATTTGGAAGTTCTTCCAGTATATCTGATGATGATGATGCGTCATTCCTTACATTGACATAACCATCCTTTGAACTTGTAATATATGTCTCTCCTACTACAATCTGGCTGTTATGTATATATCCGTATACGTTTTTCCCTGATTCCATTTTGTATTTTACATAGTACCAGTTTCCTTCTTTCCTTATTATTTCACCACTTTCTTCATCATCCAGTTTAACTAATACTTTTGACTTACTTGAGGCTTTTTCCCTTAAATTGGCTATTTCATCATCTGTATTTACTTCAAATATTGTACCTGCAGTTCCAAATGTAAATACTCCCAAAAATACTGCCCCCAGCAGTAACTTATTAATTTTTTTCATAAAAGACATCCTTTCTGATTCAATAATTTTTATAACCCAATTTGAGATTTTATAGATTTTACTTCTTTCATTATTTCATTAAATGTAGGAGAACCCCACTGTTCCATAAGAGATTCTGAAGGAATTTCACAATTGACTGTATAATATGCTATTGCTTCTGTTATTTCATCAGTATCGTTGAAAGATGTTTCATGTCTGACTTTTTCTCCTAGTCTGACTTTTTCTCCTATCTGGATAATATTATTTCCAAAATTTTCATAAGCACTCTGATTTTCAATTGTAGCTTTCCCATCTTCAATCAAAAAAGTATTTAAGTAACTGTATCCTAAATCTGCACAATATTTATTTGTACCGAAATACTGCTTCTTTTCCTTATCACTCATCTGTATAAATCCTTCTGATGTTCTTTCCCATCCAAATACTGCCAGACTTAGAGATAATAGAGCAATACATGTCAGTTTTTTCATATTAGACCTCCATTTTCTAATTTGTTGTATCTAATTTATCATTTTAACCTTAAAATAAAATGAGAATTTTAATTTTTTATAAAAATATTATTTTTATTTAATTTTATGCTACTTGAATTTTTGTGCCATCTTTTCCAGAATTACTATTGATTTATCTATTTCCTCTGCTGTCACATT
The DNA here is from genome assembly GCA_041854625.1 of Leptotrichia sp. Classification (GTDB taxonomy): domain Bacteria; phylum Fusobacteriota; class Fusobacteriia; order Fusobacteriales; family Leptotrichiaceae; genus Leptotrichia_A. The sequence goes on from JBHACQ010000186.1 coordinate 4,769, forward strand.
AAAAGGTGGAAAAAATCTTACTACATTATTTCCTGCCCCTACTAACAATAGTCCATTTTCCAGTGCATCTGAAACAAAATCCTTAGCTAATACCTTCGCTTCATCCAGTTTTATTCCTAGCAGTAACCCTTTCCCCTTGATAGTTTCTATAAAATCAACTTTATTTTTCAGCTCTTCCAGCTTTTTCTGGGCATACTTACCCATTTCAGTCACATTTTCAAGTAATCTATTGTCTATCAATTCTGTCAATATTGCATTCCCTACTGCACATACTAAAGGGTTTCCTCCATAAGTAGAGCCGTGGTCTCCTGGAACAAGTACGTCATTTGCCTTTCCTCTAGTCAGACATGCACCTATCGGAACTCCTCCACCTAAAGACTTTGCAATCGTTATGACATCAGGAACAAGACTGAACTGCTCATAGGCAAATAATGTCCCCATCCTTCCCATACCACATTGAATTTCATCAAAAATTACTAATGCATTATATTTGTAGCTTAGCTCCTTTATCATTTCCATAAATTCATATGAAGCAGCTTCTAGACCGCTTTCTCCCTGAACCGGTTCCAATATTATTGCTGCTGTATTTTCATTTATTTTTTTTCTCAGATCTTCTACATCATTAAACCTGCACTCTGTGACATTAGGAATCAACGGTTCAAAAGGTTCCTGATACTTCCTCTGTCCTGTAATGGCTAGAGAGCCAGTACTTCTTCCATGAAAAGAGTCTGTCATATATATAATTTCTGTCTTATCCTTAGAAATATTTCCTCCATATTTCCTTGCAATTTTTATGGCAAGTTCTACTGCCTCTGTTCCACTATTAGTAAAAAATACTTTTTCCATCTCACTGTTTCCAGTAAGTTTTTCTGCCAGATCCAGCTGAGGCCGGCTATAATAGAGATTTGATATATGTACAAGTTTCTCGCTCTGTTCAGTAAGTGCCTTTGTTATAACAGGACTTGCATGCCCCAGACAGTTTACTGATATTCCAGAAACAAAATCCAAGTATTCATTTCCTTTATCATCGTATATATAAGCTCCCTTTCCCTTTTCAAATATTACATTATAACGGCTATAAACATTTAATAGCATTTTTCCCCTCCTCTTTTTATCAGTGTTCCTGCCCCTTCAACAGTAAACAGTTCCAGTAATAACGAATGTTCAACCTTGCCGTTAAGGATGATGACATTATCTACCCCATTTCTTATGGCATTAAGGCATGTATTTACTTTAGGAAGCATTCCACCGCTTATTACCCCCTTCTGTATCAGTTCTTTCGTCTCTTCTTCTGTTATATTGCTTATCAGCGTATCCTTATTATTATAATCCATAAATATCCCGTCTACATCTGTCAGGAATATAAGCCTGTCTGCCTTCAGTTTCCCGGCAATTGCTCCTGCCACATAGTCTGCATTTATATTATAGGTTTTTCCTTCCCTGTCTGTTCCAATGGATGAAATAACCGGTATGTAATTATCATTTTCCAGAAAATTTACTATATCTATATTTATTTCCTTTATTTCACCTACATATCCTATATCTATTTTCTCTCCATTCTTTTCTATATATTTTTTTTCCACAAGAATAAGGTTATCATCCTTTCCGCTTAGTCCTACTGCTTTCCCTCCATATCTGTTAATATCTGAAACAATCCCCTTATTTACTTTTCCTGAAAGCACCATTTCCACTATTTCCATCGTTTCAGAATCAGTTACTCGGTTACCTTCTATAAATCTGCTTTCCTTTCCAACCTTATTAAGCATATCATTTATTTCAGGACCTCCTCCATGAATTATTACAGGATTTATTCCTACATATTTCATCAGTACCACATCCTGTATAAATTTTTCCCTTTCATCCTTATTTACCATAGCACTGCCACCATATTTTATTACTATTGTCTTTCCGTAATATTTTTTTATAAAAGGCAGTGCATTTACTAATATTTTTGCCTTCTCTAAATTTGAAATCATCCCTTCTCCTTCACTTTTTCCATATATTTCCTATTACCCAATACCTTTTACAGAACCTATAGATATGATTATGTATGGTATTCAGCATTTATCTTAACATAGTCATAGCTCAGGTCACATCCCCATGCTATTGCTGAAAATTCTCCATCATTCAGTTCTATTATTATTTCCACTTTTTCACATTTTAATATGTCTGCCGCCAGTTCCTTATTAAATGCAATTCCCATTCCTCCGTCAGCTACCTGGACTATATGCTCTCCACCTTTAAGATATATGGAAACCCTGTCTATAGCCAGTTCTGCTTCTGAATACCCTACTGCACACAGTATCCTGCCCCAGTTGGGATCTCCACCGAATACTGCCGCTTTAAAGAGACTTGATGTTATTACTGACTTTGAGACTTTCTTTGCATCCTTTAAAGTTCTGGCTCCCTTTGTAGTTACTTCTATTAATTTTGTGGCTCCTTCACCATCCTTTGCTATTAACTTTGCAAGTTCTTCATTTACCTTATACAGGGCTTCCTTAAATTCCCTATATCCTTTCGACATTTCACCGGTTATTTCCTCATTTCCTGCAAGACCGTTTGCAAGTACACATGCCATGTCATTTGTGCTTGTATCTCCGTCTACAGAAATCATATTAAATGTATTCTCTGCTATTTCAGAAAACATTTTCTGAAGGAGTCCCTTCTCAATATTTACATCTGTCACTGTAAATGAAAGCATTGTTGCCATGTTCGGATGTATCATCCCTGAACCTTTCGCCATTCCTGCCACCGTAACCTTTTTCCCGTCAATATCTATTTCAAGACAAATCTGCTTTGAAAATGTATCCGTAGTCATGATTGCTGTTGCAGCATCTCCTCCACCTTCATACGACAGCCTTTTCACCGTATCTTTTATTCCAGCTTCTATTTTTTCCATATCAAGCTGTACTCCTATTATTCCTGTTGACTGGACTAGAACATCTTCTTTTTTCAGGTTCAGCTCCTTTGCCACTATTTCAGCCATAAGTCCTGCATTCTTTAATCCTTCTTCCCCAGTACATGAATTCGCATTCCCGCTGTTTACTATAATAGCCTGCGTATTCTTGTTTCCTATATGTTCCATATTAAGCAGTATAGGTGCAGCCTTTACCATATTCTTTGTAAATACTCCCGCTGATACTGCATCTGCTTCACTATATATTAATGCCATATCTTTCTTTCCACTTTTCTTTAATCCTGCTGATATTCCTATTGCCTTTATCCCCTTTACATTAGTTATTGTTCCGTTCTCTATTATTTTCATAGCATTTCTCCTCATATAATATATTTGTAGTTTTTTACATCCCTCTTCAAGGATTTTGTAATATACTGTTATTGAGATACTGTGGACTAGTTTATTTCTCCTTTTTATATCTAGATTATCTCATAAATCTCACTTCTATCTTTTTTAAAACCTATATAGCCGGTATAATTCTATACGTACATTGACAGAAATTCCAGCCCTTCATTTTCAGGAAGACCGAACATGAGGTTCATACTCTGTACAGCCTGCCCACCTGCTCCTTTTATAAGATTGTCTATAGCTGAAACTATTACTATATTACCATATTTACTGTCATACCTTATTCCGATTTCACATATGTTACTGTTCTTTACATTCTTTATTTCAGGAATATCTCTGGACACTCTTACAAAATAGTCTCCCTTATAAAAATCTTCATATAGCCTGTACAGTTTTTCTTCAGTTACCTCATCTTTCAGCCCTTCCCTTACATCAAGGTATATTGTTGATAATATGCCTCTATTTATAGGAAGAAGGTGAGGTGTAAATATAAGATTTATGTCATATTCTCCATTACCTTCTCTTCTATTAAAAGCCAATTTTTCCATTTCCTGCTTTATTTCAGGAGTATGTCTATGTTTCAGTATATTATAAGCTTTAAAGTTTTCATTTACCTCTGTATAAATCAGATCTGTCTTTGCATTTCTTCCAGCTCCTGAAACTCCTGATTTAGAATCTATTACTATTTTCCCTGTATCTATAATATTATTTTTTAGGAGGGGGACCGTTCCTAATATTGCAGAAGTAGGATAGCATCCTGGTGAAGCCACTATCCTGCTTCCCGCTATCTTTTCCCTGTATAATTCTGGTAATCCGTATACTGCTTTCTTATTTATTTCCGGAAACTCGTGCCTCACATTATACCATTTTTCATACAGCTCCGAATCATCAAGACGGAAATCGGCTCCCAGATCAATAACTGCCTTACCTTCTTCCAGTGCCATCTTTGCAAGTTTTTCAGACATTCCATGTGGAAGAGCTAGAAACAGTACATCTATCTTTTTAATATTTTCCTTTACCTCTTCCATTGAAATCAGCTTCTTATCAAAATATTTCCTATAATTTGTATAAATATCCCCTATATTGTTTCCTGAAAAGGAATTTGATGAAATAAATTCAATATCCACATCCTTATGCCCCTTTAATATCCATAACAGCTGCTGTCCTGCATATCCTGTAGCTCCTACAATACCTGCTTTAATCATTTTTCCTCCTAAGTTTTCTTAAAATAAGGACCTATGTATAACATAGGCCCCGTGCTTCTAACTTTTAAAATTAAAAAGAGCCAATAATTTTCCCATCATTGGCTCTTCATATATAGAGTATAGATTTATTATGACATGGCAATGACTAGGGGGGTATTAAATTTTATCAAATCTGTCATCCCTTAACCTTCTAGTCACTTTCATAAATCTGTCCTCCTTAAAATTATTTTTATTATGGTTTATTCTATCAGATTTTTTATGAAATTTCAATATATTTAGTATATTATTTTTATATGTATATATTTATGTGATATATTCTATATTAAATATTCATATAGAAGCCAGTAATTCTCTCCTAAAAAAAACATCCCCTAACGTAAAAGGGGGTGTTTTATAAATTATTAAGTCTTTTTTTATTTTCTTCTTCCAAGTATCCTTAGCAGATAAATAAACATATTTACAAAATCAAGATATAACGACAGTGCTCCATGTATTTCTATCCTATCTAATATAGAGGCATCTTCATACAATGCATGTTCTATAATGCTATTTTTTATCCTGTTTACATCATAGGCAGTGAATATTATGAATACAACTATTCCCAACATTGAAGAAACCCACATTAATCCGTCACTTCTAAGGAACATATTTATTATTGCCATAGCAACTAGTGCCAGCAGTCCTACCATCAGTATTGTCCTATATTTACTTAAATCTTCCTTTGTCACATACCCATATATTGCCAGGGTAGTAAATAACACTACAGTTCCTATAAATGCGTACAAGATCACATCAAGAGAATACATTATCCCTATCATGGAAAGAGTTACTCCCGTCAATGCCGAATAAACAATAAAAAGTAATCTAAGAACAGCAACGCTTGATTTATAAATTAATGCAGAAAAAGCTACTACTACTATAAATTCTGCCACAAAAGCAGCAATAATTATCCACGTAGGCAATATACCGCTATATAGCAGGGTCAACGTAACAAAACCTGTAATTCCTGATATAACTAATCCCAGCACCATCCATAGCAGACTTCCCCTCACTTTAGAAGCAGCTATCCTTTCTACATCCTCATAAGTCAGATTCTGATTAACTGACCCGCCGTATCTTTCCATTTCATTGAATTCATTGTACTCCATATTAATCACCTCTATTTAAAATTTTATTTACCTGACTGTAACCTTTCATATAACTATTATACTATAAATATCATATAATTTCCTGTGATTTATAATTTTATTTTTTAAAAGGTACTTCTGATTCTCCCTTCAATATTTTTATAATTTCATCAACAGGAACTGTTTCACTATCCTGAGAGCCGAATCTTCTGACATTGACTTCGTTATTTTCAACTTCGCTTTTTCCTATTATGAGCTGTACTGGTATTTTCTGGTCTCCATTAGCTTCCCTTATCTTATATCCTATCTTCTCATCCCTTATATCTATTTCTGCTCTTATTCCTGCATCCTGAAGCTTCCTGTACACATCTTCAGCAAAAGGAACCTGTTCCCTGGATATTGTAAGTACTCTCACCTGAACGGGTGCCAGCCATGTAGGGAACGCCCCTGCATAATGTTCTATAAGTATTCCTATAAATCTTTCCATGCTTCCATACATTGCCCTATGTATCATTACAGGTTCATGCTTTTCTCCATCAGGACCTATGTAGCTCATTTCAAATCTTGGAGGAAGGTTGAAATCCAGCTGTATTGTTCCACATTGCCATATCCTTCCTATAGAATCCTTCATCTTAAAGTCTATTTTAGGTCCGTAAAATGCTCCATCTCCAGGATTCAGCTTAAACGGAATACCTTTCTTATTCAATGCTGATTCAAGGTTTGCTTCCGCCATGGCCCATATTTCATCAGAACCTATTGCCTTTTCTGGCTTTGTTGACAGTTCTACATTATATTCAAATCCAAACAGCGTATAAAACTTATCATAAAGGTCTATTATCTCAATAATCTGTTCTTCTATCTGTTCCTTTGTACAGAATACATGGGCATCATCCTGAGTAAAGGCCCTTACCCTCATAAGTCCGTGTAATGCCCCGCTGAACTCATGTCTATGTACCAGTCCCATTTCTCCATATTTCAACGGCAGATCCTTATACGAATGAAGGTTGTTCTTGTAGGCTATTATTGATCCGGGACAGTTCATAGGCTTTATTGCATACATTTTTTCATCTATTTCTGAAGTATACATGTTTTCCCTATAATTAAACCAGTGCCCTGAAATCTCCCATAGCTCCTTATCCAGCATTATCGGAGTCTTTATTTCCTCATAATGTCTTTTCTTATGTTCTACTCTCCATATTTCCTGAAGCTTATTAAATATTTCTACTCCCTTTGGCATGAAGAAAGGGAATCCTGGTCCATGCTCATCCACAAAGAACAGGTCAAGCTGTTTTCCCAGTTTCCTGTGATCCCTTCTCTCAGCTTCTTCCAGCATTGTCAGATAATCATCCAGTTCCTTCTTACTGCCAAATGCTACTCCGTATATTCTCTGAAGCATCTTGTTGTTGGAATCTCCTCTCCAATAAGCCCCTGCTGTAGACATTAGCTTGAATGCCTTCAGGAATCCTGTAGATGGCACGTGTGTTCCCCTGCACAGGTCTGTAAATTCCCCCTGCTGGTAAATACTTACTGTCTCTGCTCCAAGATCATCTATTATTTCTATTTTATAGTTTTCTCCCATTCCTGCAAACATTTCCTTAGCTTCTTTGGCAGACATTTCCCTTCTTGTAAAAGGATAGTCCTCCTTGACAATTTTCTTCATTTCTTCTTCTATCTTTACAAGATCTTCTTCTGTAAAAGGTTTTTCAGGATCAAAGTCATAAAAGAATCCATTTTCTATAACGGGGCCTATCGTTACCTTTGTCCCTGGAAACAGCCTCTGTACAGCCTGTGCCATTATATGTGCGGCACTATGCCTTATTATGTTTATTCCCTCTTCACTCGTAGCAGTTATTATCTGTATATTCCCAGACTTTTCAATTACATGGGACGGATCCACCTGGACACCGTCTATTATAGCACCTACAGTTGATTTTCCCAGACTTGACCCTATTGTTCTAGCAAATTCTACAACTGTCATTGAATTTTCAAGATTTCTGACACTTCCGTCAGGCAATATCATTTCTATCATAATCATTCTACTCCTATACTTTTAAAATATTTTCATAATTCTATAATCCAGCTCCAAATGACGGTCTTCCGCCACTATAATTAAACCGGAGATTCTTTTCAGGGAACGGAGTTATTCCAAATTTCAGTGTAATTACAGGATAATACCCCAATTTCTTATTATCCGGTTTATCCCATTTCATACCTGCTCCTATTTCCCATTCTACATTTTCAAACCTATGGCTTAAGATAACCATTCCCAGTGTTATTTTGTTTACCCTTGTTGCTGCAGATGAACTTTCATATATTTCCGGATCAGTTGCATTAGGTGCTCCGTCCTTGATATACTGGATTTTTGTCCCTACCCACCAAGGCTTATCCGGATCCTCTCCAAACATATATTTAGCTTCAAGTTCATGTTTCCTGAAATTAAACTCACTTTTACGTGAAGGCAGGTTCCTATAAATCCTGTCAGGTTTTTCCATTATATATTTGTAGGCTACGAAAAATTTTTCCAGATACCCGGCTTCCACTTTGAAAGTCAGGTCATTTAAACGGTTCATTCCTTTTAATTCTGTACTGTGCAGGGAGTTTGAACCATCTATCTCCATATCCAGTCCAATCTGGAAATATTTCTTATTCTTTCTCAGGTTCTGAAGTTTCGTATTAAAGTCATTTAGGCTGAATTTATTCTGACGGTAAGTCTCTTCTTCAACGTAGCTCTTATATGCCTGCTCCTCTTCACTGCTCAGAAACAGCCTGTCATCACTTTCTATTTCTATATTATCCAGCACATTCCTATTAGAATTTTCTATTGAAAATTCCTGAGTATTTGAATCCTTTACTATCTTTTTCTCTTCTTCACCTGAAATAATTGAAACCTTCTTATTTTCCTTGTTCAGGTCCTTTTCATATTTCGGTTTGGCATCATTTTCATACCTGTATAACAGACTTATTGTCGTATAATCGCTTCCTGAAGAATATCTGTCATCTCCTGCAATTATAGGAGTATTATTTATATCCCTATAATTTTTCTTACCAAATCCATAACTTATCCTGAAGTAATGGTCTGATTCAAATTTCTTATTCTTCATTTTCTTGGTGTCGTAGACAAAACCTATCTTATGAGTTTCCATTTTAAGCTTCAGTTCAGGTATTCCAGATGATGTACTGTTTCCAAATATATCATTTCTCCTGCTTTTCAGGTTTGTATAGTCTATTCCCCATTCATTAAAGTTAATGGAAAATACCTTCTCCCTTACTGCCTCCTTGTATGACTTCTGATTCCATCCCATTGATGTGTCATAAGGATAGTATTCTTCATTCCTGTCCCTATATCTGTAAAGGAAGTTGTCATCATTAGAAGATGTATATCCATATTGAATTTCCCTGTTAAAACTTTTATATGATTTAAAATCCTTAAATTCATATTCTTCATCACTTTCAAAATCAAGGCTTAAGAAACGTCTGTTTGCAATGTCTGCCTTAAAATAATTCCTTACATATCTCTTTTTTAGCCAGTTTCCACTGAAATGCTTGTCATCCCTTCCTGAAAAATTATAGTTGAAAGTGACGTTGCCAATATGGAAATTAAAATTATTTCTAAATCCTATAGCATTAGTAGGAGTTTCTATAATATCAAACCCATTGTACATGGCATTTCCAGCATCAGTCTTCTGAATAAACAGACCTATCTCATCTGTAACCTTTACATCATATTTGTTATTAACAAGTGCTGTATTATCAAAAAGTGTCGTATATAATTTTGTATCAGCCGTAAATATGTTTACAGAAGGACTTTGTTTAATATCCTCCCCTGTTCCAGTCTTAGCAGTCCTGTATCCTGCCTTTGATGAATTATCCTCTACTTTTCTCCCATTGTCAAAATCAGGCACATATACTGATGAATAATCCCTGTTTTCAAATCCGAAATCAAAGGAAAGATAGGAATCCCTAAAAGGAAGTTCTATTTTATCATTTCCTACATTTACCTTCTGGCTCCTATATTTTTCATAGACTATCTTTTTAGCCCTCTTTATGGTATTAGCATCTTCATACACTTTATAGATCCTGCTATTATCATCAGTAGTGTTCTTCAGGAACAGACTGTTAAAATTAGGATTATCCCTTGTATAGTCATATTCATATTCCTTTTTCCTTATTTCTTTCTGGCTGATAGCAGCCCCAAAGTAGAACCTGCCAGTTAAGTTCTGGGATATGGTCTTAGGTTCATATCCGAAAAAGTCATTCTGCCTGAAAGGGTAATAATTACCAAACGATAGAATCCATTCCTTCCTTTCATCATATTCCGTCTTCTTTACCCATCTCGAAGAGCTTTCCAGAGAATTGTAGTCTGCGTCATCTCTTTCCCTGAGATTCAGGATTCCTCCAAATTCATCCTTATCAGAATCAGTATAGTCAAATTTTATTTTCGGTCCCCTTAAATCTATAGTGTAGTTCTGCTTTTTCCTATAAGAATTCAGGTCTCCTACATATCCCGGATTAATGTCTATAAATTCTTCATTATCCACTTTTATTGATACATCGCTATTCCCATTTATATATCTGATGCTCCTATACAAGTCTACATCCGTCCGTCTAGGATCTATTTCATCCCTGTCAACAATGAAGTCATTTATCCTTGTCAGTTCCCTAAGGGCATCCCTGTCCTGAGTCCAGTAGTAGTCAAAATTTAATTCCCCGTTTTTACCTAGTTCCTGATTTATTGTAAAATCATAAAATCCTATCTTCTTATAGGTGTTTACAAAACCAGTATAGTCATCTTTAAGCAGAACACCGTCTACTGCCCTAATTAAATTAGTAGTTATATTCTTATACTGCAGATCCCATATACCGTATCCTAAATTATAGAATTTCCGCTCACTCTTAGCAATTTTTGGTGTATTTACTACATTATGTGTCCATGTCAGATCCCATTCCCTTGTATTATTTCCAATTGGAACTACAAACCTGTTGATAAATATATTTCCTCTGTTTCCTTCTCCAAATGAATAGTCATTTGAAAATTTAAGAGCCAGCTTCTTTTTAGCACTTATTTCAAAATCAATAAATCCCTGTGCAAGCTTTCCTTTGTCATAGTCAAATCCCCATATTCCAAAAAGTCCCCTGTCACTATCTGATCCTATATAGGGAAACAGTGTAGCCCTCTGACTTTCTGGCTTTAAGGAAACCACATAATAGGGGAGCTTAAGCCATGTCTTCCCTCCCGCAAATATTCCTATATTTTTTGCAACTACTTTCCTATTAGGATAGATAACCAGTTCCTCCGTATTTACACGATAATTAGGATTTTCATATGGACTGGTTGTAAACCATCCATTCTTGATTGTTATTTTGGAAGGGTATTCACTTAATGTCTCTTCTCCTCCATAACGTAATCTCAGATTGCTGTCATAACTTTCAGATCCCCATATTTTTGCTTTTCTGGTATCCATATCAAAAACCACTTCATTTGCCTTTATTATTTGCGAACCTTGATTAAATAATACATTCCCATAGGCAAAAAGTATATTTTTCTTTTCAATTTTCTTTAACTTATCCGATCTTATTGAAATATCTCCATATCTTAACAGTACTCCGTCAGTGGCAGTTATTGATTCCTTTTCTATGTCTATTACAGACTTTTCAGTCTCCAGGTCTATAACTGTTTCTGCCCTCGTAATCTCAGAGTTTGCAATAAACAGCAGACAAAACAGAAAATTGAATAATATCTTATATTTTATTTTCATATTTTCAACCCTTATTTAAAGTTTTATGGTTAAAATTATACCACAATTTTGCTTCTATGACAATGTGAATTGCCTTTTTTTACATTTTCTGATATACTTATTATAAGAAGTTAACATCCTAATTTATGTAGGTAGTGTTTATGAAATGTACTTTGACGGAAAAGGATACAGTAAACTATACCTGACTGGATATACTCATCTATATTAAATATCTGGATTAAAACAAATTGATTCTTAAAATTTATATATGATTAAAACAATTAGGATGTTAATATATTTTAAAGTTTTAGGGAAAGGAGAATATAACTTAGATTATATATCACAATATTATGTTAAACAGATTAATTAAGAATTCTATAGCTGCAATTATTTCTATAGCTGTCTTTTCAACCATTCCTGTAAACCTTAATGCTTCAGGAATAAAAACTGAAAACTACAGGATATGTATTGATCCTGGGCATCAGTCAAAAGGAAATATGGCACAGGAGGAAATTGCTCCAGGCTCTTCCACTAGAAAACCTAAGGTTGCCTACGGAACAAGAGGAGTTGCCACAAAGAAATATGAGTATGAGCTGACCCTCGAAGTAGGGCTTAAATTGAGAGATGTCCTTAAAAATAAAGGGTATAAGACTCTTATGGTAAGGGAGTCACACAATGTAAATATAAGCAATAAAGAAAGAGCTCTATGGGCAAACAGGAATAATTGCAGTGTTTACATAAGGCTTCATGCTGATGCTGCCGGAAGTTCCAGTGTAAGCGGTGCTTCTGTCCTTACTTCCTCATCTAAGAACCCTCATACTAGAAAAGTTCAGAAATCAAGCGAAAAGCTTTCAAGGGATATACTTTCTGAATATATAAAGGCTACAGGATTTAAAAATAGAGGTGTTTCATACAGGGATGACCTGACAGGAACTAACTGGGCTACCGAAGTAACTACTACCCTACTGGAGATGGGATTTATGACAAACCCTGAAGAAGACAGGAAAATGGCTTCTTCTGAATTTCAGAAGAAAATGGTTACAGGAATAGTTAACGGTATAGAAAAATATTTAAGGGAAAAATAATAATAAAAGAGGGGCTGTCTCATATAGAACATGTACCAAAAAACTGGACAATGAGAATTGAAAAGTTTGGAAGTACATGTTCTTGTTTTTTGTCCAAAACATAATAATATGAAGGCAAGTAAATATCCTAAAATTTTAAACTACTTTATATATTTTTTCTAAAGGTAGCATGCTTTCAGAAAATTCCTGTTTTTCTATACTTGTCCGAATTTTAATGACTTCCTCTGTTATATCCGTTATATTTACAATCCAGTCATTTACATATTTCTTTACCATTTCTCCTTTTATTCCAAGCTGTATCGCTCTTCTTCCTATCGGATTTCCATATATATCCCTATCAGGATCCCATTGACA
>JBHACQ010000187.1:0-4656 GCA_041854625.1 Leptotrichia sp.
CAATTTCTGTCTGAAGTTTTTTTATTTTTTTTTCCTTTTCCTCTTTTCTTTCCTTTATAGTTTTTCTTTTTATTATGATATTATTCCTTATTTTTTCATCAGGTGTCTCTATAATCTCCACCCCTTCCTTCAAGTCCTTATTATAGATTTCTATCTTCCCATTTTTTTTTGGACCTGGAATCACTTCCTTTTCAGTGACCCTGTTTTCATTATCAACTGTATAAATATAGCTTCTTTCTCCTCTTTTCCCCTTGATTCTTACTATTGACTTTGAAGGCACTGTCATCCTTTTTTCCTTTCTTACCTTTATAACGGAGTATTTTGTATCTATTCTCTGGACACAGCTCCTCATCATAAAAAGGCATACAAGAACAGAAAATGGAGGCAGAAGCCATATAATATCTTTTTTTCTTTCCATTTTTAATGCTCCCCGTCAAAATAGGATATTTCACTTAAGCTGTCTTCATAAGGAAAATATTCCCTTTTTCCTAGATAAAGCTGATTTTCTTTTCGCTGTACTGGACATATGAAAAAACCCCAGTTGTTCATATCAGTATATATAAAAAATCTTACTGTATTATTCTGGATTGTATCTGTGTCATTCTGTGTTATTACCCCATTAAACTTAGGTATAATTTCCTCTGCATCTTCTTCCATATAGCTATCTGTATTCTTATATATCATTTCTTTCTTCACTTCATCTTCTGCATTATGAAGATATACTTTCAGTTCCATTGCAGTAATTGACTTGTCTATATAACCCATAAGTACATCAGCCTTTCTTGATGTCTGAAGTATCCTTATTTTCTCTCCAGTGTATTTTTCAGCCCATACTGAATAAGGGACTAGAGGTACTTCATTTTCTATATTTAATTCCATATGTCCAAATCTCTTGTAATCAAGGTACTTTATTGCACCATCAAGACAGTTAAGCTTCAGTTCATAGTCATCCCTATGACTTAGTTCCTTGTATTCTATCATTTTTCCTGGTACAAATTCCTTCAGTACTTCCTGAAATGTATTTATTTTCGTAGACTGGCCACTTAACTTTATTAATGAATATTCAAATAATATCCCTTCATTATAATAAGTATTTAAAAATTTTCTTAGCATTCCATATATATCCGCTTTCACTATTTTCTCTATTTCCTTTATTGTAAAGACTCTTTCAGGATAATCTGTAACCTTCCTGAATGTCCCTTTCCCCATTATGTATAAATTCCATGCCTTCAGTTTTGTCATATGAAGGTCATTCCTGTTTTTATGCATACCCTGAACATTAAATTTTGTCCTTAGTCTTCCATCAGATGTAAAGAATTCCTTTTTCATTTCTTCTGCAGCTTCCCATAACATATAGAAGTTATTTTTTATCTTCCTGTATTCCTCACTCATTTTATTTTCGAATTTTGCAAACCTTGTCGGAATAATTTTTTCACTTCTTTCGTATTCCCTATCCATTTTTTCAAATATCTTTTCAACACTGTATTCATCAATTACTTTATAAATCATATCCGTATCAAAGTTAATAAGATTTTCTATTGTAACTTTTTCCTGTCTTTCATATTCTGATGCTAAAGTTATTTTTAAGAACTGCATTATCCTGTAAGTCAGATTATTTCCTCCAAAATTTTCATCCCCATTTTCAAAGCTGGTTCTTATGTCCAGATAATAAAAAATCTTCTCATTCCTTATTCTATACTTACATGCTGCAAGATCCGTTGTCCCTCCTCCGCAGTCTATAATTAACGCACTATATTCTTCATTTTCCTTATAACTTCCTTTTCTTATCTGATTTTCTATTGTATTATAAAGAACTGCAATTGCTTCATCCATTGCATTTTTCTTTATAATCTCGTATTCATAATACCTTTCCCCTTTCTCCTCAATCAAAAATATTTCCTGAAACATATCCAGGAATTGTTCCTTCAGCTTTACAGGACTTGAAGCATGAATTTTCTTAAACTTGCATTTAAAAACATATTCTGCCCTTCCCACAATATATTTTAAATATGCCTTTATTATTTCTTTTCTCTTAATGTAGAGCATATTCCCCAGTTCATCCGTTATTCTTTCCTTTTCTTCATGACTGCTTACCCATCTCTTTAACCCATAAAATAAAGAACCATTTACCATATAGTTGTTCATTTCCAGTTTTCTGACTGCCTCATATCCAAACAGATATTTTATATTTCCCTCTTCTTCACAATTTTCCACATATACGATACT
The DNA here is from genome assembly GCA_041854625.1 of Leptotrichia sp. Lineage (GTDB taxonomy): Bacteria > Fusobacteriota > Fusobacteriia > Fusobacteriales > Leptotrichiaceae > Leptotrichia_A. The sequence continues at coordinate 2,227 of JBHACQ010000187.1, forward strand.
TGGAAATATTTCCCTGTATTTCCTTTCTCCGTCATCAAATTTTACATAATTTATCTTATCCAGTACTATATTCCCGTTCAGTATGTCATTTGTCGGAATATTTTCCACATAATTACTATCCAGATAAGCCCCTAAAGCTGTGTTAACTGTTCCAAAGTCAATACAGAGAACCGTACTGGTTTCTTCCAGTTCCCTTATTTCCAGATTTTCAATTCCAATTTTATAATAATCCATCTTATAAGGATAGACAGGAGCCCTGCTTTCATCCTTCAGATTATAAAACTTATATATGAATTTCATTTCATTCTCTTTAAAGAATACCAGAGAAAACCTGTTATTCCGTAATTCATCCACCCTTAAAAATTCATTTCTGGAAATAAGATAATATGTATTTCTGGATTCCAGATCCTTTTCCAGCTGAAAAATACCACACAGATAATTATTTGCATTAATGAGGAATACATTCCCATTACTAATTCCATCGGGTAAAATTATCTTATAGTTGTCTTCCCTCGTCAAATTCAGATTTTTATACAATATTATTTTATGAGGTATCTTTATTTTATTTTCATGATGTATTCTTGTATCCAGTTTCTCATCAAACAGAACTTGAAGATTCTCCAGTCCCTTCTCATTATATTTATTTATACTGTATTCAGGACTTGCACCTCTATATTTCAAAAGCAGTCTTATCAGTTCATCCCTTGAAGGTGTATCAGCATAAGCTTCTACAATTTTTTCCTCCAATGCAATCTGATACATTTCATAGTATGATTTTCTTCTTAGTTCCTCTTCATAGAATAATCTCATTTCTCCTCCCCCTTACACTTTATTTCCCGTTTAATTCCCTTATTTCCCTTTTTAATTCTCCTATATCTGTATACCGTTCATTTTTCTCCATTGCCATTCCCTTTTTAATAATTTCCTTTATTTTAATATTTATACTATTTTCATGAAATATTTCCGGAAAATAGAACCTCTCGACAGCTTCCATCGGTTTTTTCCTGTTAATCATAAAATAAAGGATTGCACACAGGCTGTATATGTCACTTCTTTCATCAGTTTCTGTTTTCAGTGAGTACATTTCAAGTGGAGAATATCCCGGTGTTACTCTTATATATTCCCCATTTTTTTCATTTTTCATAATACTTGAACCAAAATCTATCACTTTTATGTTATTCTCAATATCTATTATTATATTCGAAGGTTTCAGATCCCTATGAATGACTCCCTTCTCATGTATTTTTTCTATTGTATCCAATAATTTAGAAAATATTTCAAATATCTCGTCATAACCTAATCTGTTTTCTAATACAAAATTTTTCAGTATGGAACCCTTGCAATATTCCGTTATTAGATATCCTGTCCCATTTAATTGAAAATACTCCTTTAATTTTACAGTTTCTTCAGAAGAAATATTCTTAATTATCTCCCCCTCCTTTTCTAAACTTTTAAGAAGTATTTTGAACTTATCCCTATATTTCCCTGAATAAACCCGTTCTTTTTCTCTTATTACAAATCCTTTCGGAAAACATTCCTTCATTATATAGCCTTTATTTTTCTCTGATACATAATAGATATTTGAAAAATTACTTTCTGATATATATTTTTCTATTCTGTATTTATTGTTAATCATATATTTCAATGGCAGTTTCTCCATCTCTTACCCCTTCATCCTTTGTATCTTTTCTTTCATAGTTTTCCAGAATCCTCCAGTTTTCTTCAATTTCATAATCTAAATCTGAAATCTCCAGTTTACTGGAAATCCTGTCTCCTGTCTTTATGTTTTCTTTTCTCTTTTTTCTATTACCGCCTTTTACTTGTCTGCTTCCTAAAATTCTTACCCTGTTTATTTCTTTAACCTTGCTTTTACTACCTTTTTCTTTACTTTCTTTTTCTGCTAATTCTAGTATTTTTTTCTCTTCTTTGCTTACATTATTTATTATATTCCGTCTAAATTCCTCTTTACTTTTATTAACTTTCTCCTGTATATCCATAACTGCCTTACTGTTAACTGCTTCCTTCAGGATATTTTTACTTAAAGCATTCTTTACATTATTTCTGTAGTCAGTTATACTTTTCCCTGTTGCTGTAAAAAAGAAAATTACTACCAGCATAACCATAAAAAAATTAAATGGATTATTGATTTTTTCCATTTCACCAGCTTCTGTTTCTTCCTCTTTAAGACTTTGGATAAAAATCAATGAAAATGGTATCTCAATCCTCCTGTTTTTTATAGTCTTTCTTATTTTATCATCTATGTACTTTTCCAGTATACCTGAATCATTTAATTTGCCTATAATTTCTTCATCCTTTACTTCCTTCCAGAAATCCTCACTTCCCATCAATATACAGTCCTTCTTTTTAAGATTTACTTCCTTTATTCTATTTCCAGTTATAGTATAAAAGAGGGAATTTTCCCTATATATC
>JBHACQ010000188.1:0-4450 GCA_041854625.1 Leptotrichia sp.
AATAAGAGGTGATAAATCATGAAAACTGCTGCGAGTTTAAATTATAGTGAAAATATGAAATTACATAATTCATTAAAAAATGACAGCTTTAAATTTAAAAATAATAATAATCCAGATAAGAAAAGGAAGTTTGTATTCTCTCAGAATATTGAACTGATATATTCTGAGCTATGCCTATTTTTTCTTCTAGGAGGATTCATTGCAGAAAAGAACCTGCAAATGGAAGCTGCTTTCTTACTTTATATGTCTTCCTATTTTTTTGGTGGATATTTTGCTGCTAAGGAAGCTTTCTTCAATATAATAAAAGGAAAATTTGAAATAGATTTCCTAATGATATTTGCCGCTGCCGGTTCTGCTGTTTTAGGAAAATTTTCAGAAGGGGCTCTACTTCTATTTCTGTTCAGTCTTGGACATGCTCTGGAGCATTATGCTCTGGAAAGGGCGAAAAAGCAGATAAAGGCCCTTAGCGATCTTACTCCTCAGACTGCAGATGTGAAAAGGAACGGAAAAACTATAACTGTTCCTGTCGAATCCTTGAAAACAGGAGAAACTGTCATAGTAAAGCCAGGAAGTAAAATCCCTGCAGACGGTTTTGTCCTTTCGGGGGAAAGCAGCGTAAACCAGGCACCTATTACTGGTGAAAGTGTACCTGTATTTAAAACTCCTTTACAAAAAGACCCCAAATCCGTAGCCTTTAATTTGACAGAAGAGCAGCATAAAGTCTTTGCCGGAACCATAAATGGGGAAGGTCTTATTGAAATATCTGTAGCAAGAATCTCTTCTGATTCTACTCTTGCAAAACTTATACAGATGGTAAATGAGGCAGAATCAAAGCAGTCTCCTGCACAGCAGTTTACAAAAAATATTGAAAAATATTATGTTCCTGCCATACTTATATTTATAGTTATTCTCTGTTTTGCTTTCCTGATTTTAAATGAAACTCCTTTAGCAAGTTTCTACCGTGCTATGAGAGTCCTTGTGGGAGGAAGCCCCTGTGCCCTTGCCATTTCTACGCCAAGTGCAGTATTGAGCGGAATTGCACGTGCTGCAAAAGAAAGGGTTCTGATTAAGGGAGGCAAGGCTCTTGAAGAACTGGGTTCCCTTGACTTTATTGCTTTTGATAAGACAGGCACTCTCACTGAAGGACTTCCTACTGTACAGGAAGTACATACATATGAAATTGAAGAAAACGAACTGTTCAATATCCTATATTCAGTAGAAAATCTGAGTACTCATCCCATTGCAAAGGCAGTAGTCAACAGATGTGAAGCCTTTTACAGAAGCCGGGCACATTCCCTTACAGAAGCTGAACATATGATGGAAGAAGTGCTAAAAAAATATAAAGTTTCAGAAAGCAGGAATATTCCCGGAAAAGGAGTGTCAGCAATCATAGGAGGACAGAAAATATATATTGGAAGCCAGCTTCTAATAGAAGAATCCGGATTCAGCATATCTGATAATATCAGAAATAAAATTGACAAGCTGCATGATTCAGGATGTACAACTATGATTATTGCTCTTGAGGGCAGAGGAATTTCAGGTATTGTTTCTGTTGCAGATGAAATAAGACCGGAAGCAAGTAATGTAATTAAAGCCTTAAAAGCTTCAGGGATAACTGAAATAATAATGCTTTCAGGTGATAATCAGAAAGTTGCCGATAAAGTAGGAAATAAGCTCGGTCTTACAATTTCTAAAGGTAACCTGCTTCCTGAAGATAAACTCAATATCATTAAAAAGATGAAGCAGACAGGATTTAAGATAGCTATGGTAGGCGACGGAGTAAACGATGCTCCAGCAATGGCTACAAGTAATGTAGGAATTGCCATGGGAGCCGCAGGATCAGATGTAGCTCTTGAAACTGCTGATATAGCCCTCTTAGCTGACAGGCTGGATAAACTGCCATTCGTAGTAGAACTTAGCAGAAAAGCCCAGAAAATAGTAAGACAGAATCTATTTATCAGCCTTGGAATGATTGTCTTCCTGATTCCCGCTTCACTTTTCAACATTACTGAAATGGGAGCTACCGTAATGCTCCATGAAGGTTCTACAATCATTGTAGCCTTCAACGCTTTAAGGCTTCTGATTTTTAGAAATAAATACTAGGATTACTTTAAAACCAGAGTTACTGTAAAAGAAATAAGGAGATATTCAATAATCTAAAAAACTGATAGAATTTACACTTTCTAGTTTTATTGAGCATCTCCTCTTTTATTATCGAATCAGAATCCAGAATATTAATATCTCTCCGGTTCACCCTCTTCATAAAATTTTATTTCCTTGTTGCCTTCATGATAACCTTTCTTCCTTTATCTCTGTCAAATATCTGTATCACTAAAATTCTGCACCAATTCCCAAACTCACAATACTGTTCCTGCTATCTTTTAATTCATAGGAAGCCTTTATTCTAAAATTATCTGAAAAATTATACTGTACCCCTGCTTCAGCATTTACTACACCACCTGCATATTTTAACGGAGCAATCTCATATCTCCCAGAATATTCTCTTTTACCGTGATAGGATTTATTTCCAAGCCTCTGCTCATATTCCAGATTTCCAAATAAATCAACCTTCCCAAATGACTTCTTACCGTACACTCCTATACTACTGCTCACAGTTGTTTTTGAAGCACTTGAAAACTCAAGCTTGCCAATTTCCCCTTCTTTTATTTGCGTTATTCCTAATCCGACATAAGGTTTTATATATCCTGTATCAAATGAAAATTTATATCCTGACCTCACATTGAAATCCAGTATTTTCGATTTAAATCCGGCATCATTTATTGCACCTAGACTTGTCCCTGTTGTAAATTTATGCTTGTTTGTTGAATAAATTAAGCTTCCTGTTAAATCAATATTATCAGTAAAATCATACTTCCCGTTTAACCCAATCTGATACGATGTAATCCCTTCCTTAACATCATCATATTTCCCCTTATAGTTTATATCAGATTTCTGATAGCCGAATGTAGTTCCTAAAGTAAGTTTACCAAAATCTTTTGAAACGTTAAGTAAAATCCCGTTACTGTCTGAATCATACTTTATATTACTTTCTTTTCCTTTATATTTTCCGCCATAATTCCCCATATAGGCTACATCTATCTTATATTGCCCGTCTTTTGTTTTTTCAAGATTTCTGTATGTTACATTTCTTGCAGCTTTCGTCAAGTCAAAATCAACTTTTGAACGGGGCATTTCTACCGTAACCTTTCCTGTAGCCTGATTTTCAGCTGAAAATAAGCTCCCTTCAGCAGGAGTAAAATTATTAATTGCCATCATCAGATCCTGAAAATATGTAGGCAAGTCATCATATCCCCCAGGATAACGATTTGTATCGCTTGTAATAAACAAGTTCCCTGCATTACGTTCACGTGACAGTCTTATAATTTCTTCATACTGTTCCGGTGTAGCATTAATAATGACATGCAAAATTCTAGCAGCATTTGCAGGATTTTTCTCAAATTCTGAAGTTCTCTCACGGTATCTGTTTATATATTCATCTGCAGTAACTTCCTGAGTCATCCATATATCTGCATAAGGTGTAATTCCGTCCCTGACTCCCCATCCGTTATTGGCAATTACTGTCATTTCAGGATATTTAGTCTTTATATAGTTATAGATTTTTGCCATATAATCAATCTGAGCCTCTGTTGCTCCCCCCATAACTTCATCAATAAAATATCCTTGTATATTTTCACGTCCGTAAAAATTGACAAAATTATCTATATCACCATAAACCAGATCCAGATTTCTACTGGAATGGGCTGTATATGTATAACCAATATTCCTTATTCCCGCTTCTCTATTCCTTATCATCTGTTCCAGGTCCTCGTTTCTTTTTACTAAATACTGTGTATGATTAGCAGTTCCTACCTGAGTCCCTCCTGTATAAGAACCGAAGGCAGCAGAATGAATTAATCCTCCTCCAACATTTGTTATACCATTCCAGAAAGAAGCATTAACCCCTTTATTACCTGTCCAACGGAATGCAGGCATGACAACAGACTGATTTTTAACAGAAGAGTCTTCAGAATTGTTATGACTTTTAGAAAATCCTCCCATATATTCAACATTAATTTGAATTAAATCAGGATCCTCAATATTGTAATCTTTAACTTTAAAGTTATCCTTCTTTTTGGAACTATATTTTTGTAAGTCATTATTATCTGAAACCATTACTTCATAGCTGTTTACAGGCTGAATATCCCCTGTAACCTGATCCTTATTTTTATTTTCTGAAATTTTCACAGAATTACTGCTATTTTCATTATAATTAATTTTTCCATAACTTATCCCTGCAACCCCTGCCAAAATGCAAGGCAACATCCTTTTTAATCTCTTTTTCATTTCAAAACCCTTCTTTCCTGTCTATCTAATTAATTTATATTTATGATGTAATAATTATAATCCTATTTTCTTATTCTTTCAAAAAATGAAAGAAAGTTTTTATATG
>JBHACQ010000189.1:0-9978 GCA_041854625.1 Leptotrichia sp.
GTTTCATAGAAATAATCCATTTAATTATATATTTTAAATGGATTTTATTTTTTTTATTTATAATATATATATTTCACGTTTTACCCGTATTTGCAGACTTTTTTAACCATTATTACGCTTTTCTTAAAAAATATGTTATTTTTAGTTTGACAATCAAGGAAATTAAAAGTAAAATCTAACTATATAAAAATATTAGGAGGTAACTATGAAAGGAAACTTTTTTAACAAGCTTCAGGCAGTAGGAAAAGCATTTATGCTTCCGATAGCATTACTACCTGTTGCAGGGTTATTTTTGGGGATTGGGGCTTCGTTTACAAATGCCACAAATATCCTTACTTACAATCTACAAGGAATTTTAGGTACTGTTGATGCAGCTACTATGACTGTAACAAAGCCTACAATCCTATATGAGATTTTAAGTGTAATGGCAAAAGCTGGAGAAATAGTATTTGGAAACTTGCCATTATTATTTGCCATTGGAGTTGCATTAGCACTGGCTAATCAGGAAAAGGCAGTTGCTGCCCTTGCAGGAGCAGTATTCTTCCTTATAATGAACCAGACTATAAATTCTTTACTGGCAAGTTCTCTCTATGGACCTGTACTTGCAACTCCAGATAAGATGGTATCTGCCGGACAAGGTATGGTTCTAGGTATCCAGACACTTCAAATGGGAGTATTTGGTGGAATAGTCGCAGGACTTGTTACAGCATCTTTACATAATAAGTACTATAAGATTGAACTGCCTGCATCCCTTGCATTTTTTGGAGGAACTAAGTTTGTAGCTATTGCTGCTGCTGCATGGGCGTTAATAACTGGACTTATCCTGTATTTCCTATGGCCAGTTGTACAGATTGGAATTTCACAGCTTGGTGCCTTAGTAAGAGGTTCAGGATATGTCGGAACATTTATTTATGGACTTATTGAAAGATCACTTATTCCTTTTGGACTGCATCACGTATTCTATTTACCATTCTGGCAGACAGGAGTCGGTGGAGAAATGGTTATAGCCGGAAAGACTGTTCAAGGGGCACAGATTATTTTCTTTGCTCAGCTGGCAGATCCTTCAACTAAGAAGTTTTCTATTGAATACGCAAGATTCATGGCAGGAAAATTCCCATTCATGATTTTTGGATTACCTGCTGCAGCACTGGCTATGTATCATGTAGCTAAGCCTAATAAAAAGGCAGTTGCTAAAAGTTTACTGTTTGCTGCTGCATTTACTGCATTCTTAACAGGAATTACTGAACCGATTGAATTCTCATTCCTGTTCGTTGCACCATTCCTGTATGCAACACATGCTGTACTTGCCGGAATTTCTTTCATGATGATGCATATTCTGAATATTCCTATAGGACAGACTTTCTCAGGAGGATTCATCGACTACTTCCTTTTCGGTATACTACAGGGACAGGCAAAAACTAACTGGATGGCAATGATTCCTTTAGGTATTGCATATTCTGTAATTTATTACTTCCTGTTCAGATTCCTTATTACTAAATTTGACTTGAAAACTCCTGGTAGGGAAGATGATGATGAAGAAATGAAATTATATACTAAAGCTGACTATCAGGCTAAAAATGCTGACGGTAAAGCTTCCTCTGCTTCAGGAGCATTAAAAGGTACTGAAAGGGCTAATGCAATCATTACTGCCCTAGGTGGAGCAGATAACCTTGTAAGGGTTGACAACTGTGCTACAAGATTAAGACTTGAAGTTAAGGACTCTTCTATTGTTGATGATGCTGCGTTAAAAGCTACAGGTGCAGTAGGAGTTCTGAAAAAAGGAGAAGGTGTCCAAGTTATTTACGGACCTACTGTAAGTATCATTAAGACAGAAATGGAAGAATCTCTAGGACGAGATTAATAGATTTTCAGAATAAATTCTAATAAAATAGGAGGCTAATTTCACCTCCTATTTTATATTACATACGGGTACAAGTAAATGTCCTGTTATCAAATTCAAATACAGCTTCATTTCCTTTTATATGGAAAGAATCCCTTTCATTTTCATAGTAAGATCCGCTTCCTGATTTTGTTAATCTTAATTCATGTGTATCACCAAAATAATCAGTTAATCTTATCTTTTCTCCACCATTCAGATATTCTATATCTATTTTATCTGTAGAAGTTGGGCAGGCAAATGACTGCTTTTTCCCAATTGTATTGTTTTTTATTGAGCCAGAATTGTCTTTGTCACCTAATTCTATTGTTGTACAACTTGCCATTAATAGACCTCCTATCATTACAGATAATATTTTTTTACTAATTTTCATAGAAAATCACTCCTTAATTATTTGATTGCAACATATTTTATCGCATATCTATTAATTAAAGATAAGAATTAGTATTTTTTTTCATTAGAATTGATATTTTTGAAATATATTTTCATTTTTTAATATAACTACCTTTTTCTGTTATTTATCCATATCCTACTAATATCTGTAGCTGGCATATTTCGTTATATAATAACTACGTCTTTCAAGCCATTTCCTTCAGCTATCTTCTTCAGCTTTCTCATATATGCCTCATTTGGAGTATATGACTTCAGTAAATCCTCCCTCACACCATTCTGTCTATATTTTATTATCTTATATTTTATACTCTTATCCTTTTCTGCTATCATCCTGCTTATATTATACACCATCTTTTCATTATCTGTTATTTCTGGAACAATTACAGTCCTCACTTCATAAATTTTATTCATTCCTGCAAGATATTTAAAATTCTCCATCACCACACTATTTCTTGCAGCTGTAATAATCTCATGTTCCTTCGCTGTAAATCCCTTTATATCTATCATTATCTTATCCAATACATTTACAAATTCCTTCTTATCATCTGTCCATAAAGGAATTGAACAGTTACTGTCCACAAAACATGTAAACTTAGGATATTTTTCCTTTACTTCCTTAAACAGGGCTGTCAGGAATTTCCACTGTAAGGTACATTCTCCTCCAGATACTGTTATTCCTGAAATAAACGGTGCAACTTCATCAATTTCCTTTATTATTTCGTCTACTGTCAGAATGCTTAATTTTTCATTCTCTATATAGTCATATTCACTGTAGTTATCTTCATTAAATATTTTTATAGTTTCAGGATTATGACAGTAAAGACAGTCAAAATTACACCCCTGAAAAAATATTGACAGCCTGTTACCCGGGCCGTCAACATTACTAAAAGGGATTATCTTATTAATAATTCCTTTCATTATTCATTTCCTCTTACCTTTCTTTCCAATATTTTTGAATTTTCCCTTGCACCTAGACCAAATACTACAGTTTGCTGTATTACCTGCTCATTATTATGCAGTTTTTCCATTTCAGATTTTTTAACCAGATATCCTGTAATCCTTATTACATCAGCTTCTGTAGAATATACAGAGAAGTATCTCATTCCTTCCTTGAAGGCACCCTTTATAATGTCAAGGATAGAAGAAGGATTTTTAGCTGACATTTCATCAAATGGGAATATATCTCCTATTCCCGATTTAAAATAAGGATGGAATTTAGCCGTCTGTTTTATATGCTTAGGTAATGCAGGTTCATCTCCTATAGGTATCCTGCATCCAGGACTTATTCCGTAATCTGTATCAATTCCCACCTGTGCATGAAGCACGTAATGTCCATCTGTTATCTCACAGTACTTTGTTTTATAGTTATGCACATAATCCTGAAGTTTCTGAATTATTTTAAGTCCCAGTTCATCTGCATATTTACTCCATCCGAACCTATCTTCTTTCTTTTCAGCTCCAATAAGCTGATTTACGCACTCTGCAAGTCCTACCATTCCAAACATTCCACTGAACCTGTCACGATGAATGAGCCCTTCCTTCGCCAGGAAGCTTGATTCAAAGAATCCGCTTTCCTCAACAAGGAATTTTACCCTTTCATCCATATATCTTGCCATCCTGTTTACTGCATCTGGAAGTACACGGTTTATGAAATCCTCTTCATTTTTGGCTTCAGGGGCAAGCCTGGCAAGATTAAGCCTTACAAGAGTATAGGCTCCTCCTCCTATGCTTAATCCATTATAGCAGCTTGCTATGGCATAGTCCTTGTAATTAAAGTCCTTCTGAAACATCTTATAATTTGAAAAGCTAGGTTTTGCCACTTTAAGGCTTGTTTCAATTGCCTGTACTGCATAATCGTCAGGAGTAATCTCTTCATCATATTTCAATGTAAGGTTAGGAGTCATGGTGTCAAGTTCAACAGTAGCCTTCATTATCATTTCTCCTGCCCTAGTTTTCTCAGGACCTAGATTTGCATGGCAGAAGGAATCGGTTATTGTCCTGTCTATCTGGAGTAAGAACAGTTTTATAGCCTTATAGGCTTCTTCTTCATCTTCTATGTATGGTTCCAGAAGATAGTCTATATTTCCTAGATAAACCGGATAAGAAGTTATAGATGGTACATGATTATACAGGATAAGCAGGTTTGTAGTTGCTTCCCATATATCCTTTGCCGGTTTAATTTCCAGAAATTCACTTCCCTGCTTCATGAATCTTTCATAATCAGGGGTAATATATCTTGCCCTATATGGTGCATTCCCTTCAAACAGGTCACATATGATTCCCTTATCCCTATATTCCTGTATATCAGGTGTTATATTCAGTATATTTACTGTACCTTCTGCTGCTCCTGCCAATGTCCTCAGTTTCTGTTCATAAGTAAGGACTCTATTTTTAATAATTGATAAAACTTGATCTGACATAAATCCAACTCCTTCAACTAATTTTTATATTTTAATTTTGTAATTGAAATATTATTTCTAATTCTATATATATTTTACCACATTTTTTCATTATCGGCTATATTATATACAAAATTATTTTTATTTTTTTAAAATATTATAGACTTCAAAAATTTTTCAACTTCGTCCCTTGATGGAATTGAATCCTGTGCTCCTTTTCTAGTAACTGTTATAGCTGATACTGCAGTTGCGTACCTGATAGCTTCATCTGTTTTATTTCCCATGCTGATTTCTGCTATAAATCCTCCAAGAAAGGAATCGCCTGCAGCTGTCGTATCTACTGCTGACACTTTATATGCATCAAACTCCGATATTCTATCTTCTTCATTAAACAATATGCTACCTTTCTCACCCAATGTCAGTATAATATTCTTCATATTATTTTCCTGCTTTATTTTCAGTATCTTATCCTTATATGCTTCATCAGATATACTAATTTTAAAGATTTCCTCCATTTCGCTTTCATTTAGTATGAGATAATCAGTATTTTTTGCCATTTCCTTGTCTATCATTTTTGCAGGAGCCGGATTATAGACTGTTATTTTATTCATTTCCTTTGATTTTTTCAGGATATATTTTGTTACTTCCATAGGAATTTCGTTCTGTAGTACTACTATATCATTTCTTCTTATGGATTCATTCCTTTCTTCAATATCCTGCACTGTAATTTCAAAGTTGCTTCCAGGAATTACTATAATGCTATTTTTTCCATTATTGTCTACTGCTATTACTGCCCTTCCTGTAACAGAATTTTCATTAACTGCTACATTTTCACATACAATATTATACTTTCCTAAGTTATCAATAAGTTTTCTGCCATATGAATCATTACCTACCATTCCAAGCATCTCCGTATCAACTTCCATCCTTGATATGGCTACTGCCTGATTTCCCCCTTTACCTCCACAGCTTTCATAATACTCATATCCTAAGACTGTTTCTCCTTCTTTTGGCAATTTATCTGCCTTCACAGTCATGTCCATATTAAGGCTACCTATTACGAGAACCTTCTTATTACCCATTACTAACACCTCAAAAAATATTATTTATTTTAAACTGTTTACAGAAATTTAAATTATATAATTCATCTAAAATAATTATTTCCAGATTACATTATCTTTCAATAACTTTATAGATAACATTCCAGAATTTTTCCAGATTTATCCTTTTTCCCACATAGATAGGAAAGCTATTCTCTTCTGTTATACATTCAGTTCCATTTAAATTTCCATTGCAGCAGCAGACTGTCTCACCATATCTCTCACTATCCTTCAGCTCTATCCTGCATCTGCTGCTTTCAAATCCTACAATACTTTCGTCAATCAGATATGCAAGAGTTACTACATCATGTAGAGTATGGTACAGGAAGTTACCGTCTTCATCGTATCTTTTTGGAAAATGAAGTGACTGATACAGGAAATCGCTTGCTTTTGTATTGAAGGATTCTATCTTATCTACTATCTCCATATCAGGCATAGTCTTATTAGTTATATCAAGTCCCATCATATATATAGGAACTCCTGAAGAAAATACAATATGTGCTGCTTCAGGATCAGCATAAATATTAAATTCAGCATAAGGGGTAGCATTGCCTCCGTTACAGCTCCCCCCCATTAATACTATCCTATCTATCTTATCCTTTATCTGTGGTTCCATTCTCAATGCTACTGCAATATTAGTAAGCGGTCCTACGGGAACTAATATCAGTTTTTCTTTACTTCCCATAAGTGTATTTACTATGAAGTTTACTCCATGCCCATCTGCAAGCCTTTTTCCAGTTTCAGGAAGCTTTATCCCGTCAAGACCGGTTTTACCATGAAAGTCACTAGCTATAATCTGTTTTCTGATCAGAGGTCCTTTCATGCCTCCATGAACCGGCACCTCTATCCCCAGATAGTCACATATCTTTAGGGCATTATTTGTGACATTTTCATAAGTCTGATTTCCTGCTACTACTGTTATTCCCAATAATTCCAGCTTTTCATGAAGTCCTGCTACCATTATTGCAATAGCATCGTCATGCCCGGGATCGCAGTCAAGTATAATTTTCTTTTTTTCCATTTAATGTCTTCTCCTTCCTTTTCTTCTGTTTAATCTGTATAAAAACTGTCTATGAATATTATACTCTATTTTTACCAAAAGAAAAGTAGAAATATTTCACATCTCCATACCTAGTCTACTCTAAGGGCTTCTATAGGATCAAGTGCAGCCGCCTTTTTAGCCGGATATACTCCAAATACAAGTCCTGTCATTGTCGATACTATAATAGATACTACGACTACTGTAGGATTTAAAATCGGTGTTGTCTTAATAAACAGTCCTATAAGCAGTGCTCCTCCATATCCTAGTACTACTCCTATAAGACCACCTAAAAAAGTAAGTATTATAGCTTCTATTAAAAACTGAATCAATATATCCTTAGTCTTAGCTCCTATTGCTTTTCTCAGACCTACTTCCCTTATTCTTTCAGTAACACTTACAAGCATTATATTCATTACTCCTATACCGCCTACAAAAAGAGAAATGGCAGCAACACCACTTATAAACAATGTAAGCATATTTAATATATTATTAAACTGATCTAGTCCCTGGCTTGATGAAGACACACTGTAGACATCTGATGAACTTCCTCTAGTTCGTAATGCATCTTTTACTGCTGCCATTACACTATTTAATTCTTTTGCATCTGTAGCCTTTGCCTGTAAGGCAGTAAATTTATCCTGTTCATTTCCATTTATATGGTTAAGATAGTTATTAGGTAAAAGACCGGAAGCCGGTACACCGTTATTATCTCCCATATTAAGACTTGCAAAAGGATCCTTAAAGACTCCTACAATTGTAACTGTCTGACTATTTTTCCTAAAGTTAAGTGTTATTTTTTTCCCGATAGGATTTTCATCAGGAAACAGCTGTTCTGCAGTTGTATTATCCAGCATTACATATTTACCGTCTTTCCTGTATTCGTTTGGAAGGAATTTCCTCCCTTTCAATACTGTATAGTTAGACATTTTAAAATAATCTTCTGTTACCCCTGTTCCAATAAACATTTTCCTGGTCTTTTTATCAATGTTAATACGGGCAAAAGTGCTTGATGTCGGAGTTACTGCTTCAACTCCTTCTATTTTCTTTATATTTTCCATATCTTTTGAAGTCAGCAGATCCTCTGTCTTATAAGTCTGACCTGGCGAAGTATCTATTGAAATTTCAAAGTTTCCTACCCCCAGCTTATTCAAGTCACCGACTATATTTTCCTTCACTCCTGCACCAAGGGATGACATCATGACAACTGCTGATATTCCAATTATTATTCCTAGCATAGTCAGGAAGGATCTTACTTTATAGCTGAACAAATTTCCTACTGACAGTTTTAATGATTCCCAAAAATCCATCTATATCTGTACTCCTCTCCTGTTTTTTACAATATAGTCTGATTCTATGACTCCATCCCTTAGCCTGACTATTCTTTTGCAATGTTCCGCCACGTCTTCCTCATGTGTTACCATTACAATTGTAGTCCCGTTATCGTTGAGTTTTCTAAATATCTCCAGTACTTCTTCTCCTGATTTTGAATCAAGGTTTCCTGTAGGCTCATCTGCCAGGAGGATTTTAGGTGTATTTATGATAGCTCTTGCTATTGCAACCCTCTGACGCTGCCCTCCAGACATTTCACTTGGCCTATGGTGTATCCTTTCCCCCAGTCCCACACTTTTTAATGCTTCTTCAGCCTTCTTATTCCTCTCTTCCCTTTTTACACCTGCATAAAGTGCAGGAAGTGCTACATTTTCAAGTGCTGAAAGCTTAGGTAAAAGGTTAAAGGACTGAAATACAAATCCGATTTTTTCATTTCTTACTGAAGAAAGCTCATCTCCCTTCATTGTAGAAACATCTACATTATCTAACTTATATATTCCTGATGTCAGTCTGTCAAGACAGCCCAATATGTTCATAAAAGTGGATTTTCCACTTCCTGAAGGTCCCATCAGTGCCACGTATTCTCCCTTGTCAACTGAAAAGTTAAGACCTTTTAATACTGTCAATGACATACTTCCATTTTTATATGTCTTCACTATATCTTTTACATCTATCACCATTACAAGTACCTTCTTTTTATATTTTTATCTAGGTGGTCCTCCTGCAGGACCTCCTCCACCTCTATTACTATTTCCTTTTTCTTCTTTCTGTCCTTTATCAGAAGTAGACTTTTTCTGTTTTGAAGGATCTGCTATCTTTATTTTTTCACCATCTTTAAGTGATTCATCAATTACAGATATCACCCTATCCCCTGCTGCCAGTCCTGAAGAAATTTCATAATAGGAATCATCATTTGTTCCTATACTTATTGTCCTTTTCATGACTTTATTGTCCTTATCAACAGTAAATACATAATATTTGCCATTTTCATTCATTACAGCACTGTAAGGAATTTTTATTACTCCTTTACTTTCCCTATAAAATATAGTTGCATTGATAGTTGTTCCTGGTCTCAGGCTTTTTACATCATTCAGCTTTACTGTTACCGTCGTGTTACTTTCATCTAATGTCGTACTTTTAGTGGATACTCCCGATATTTCTGAAACTACTCCTTCAACCTTTTCTCCTTCAGGCAGGGAATCTGAAGTTATTTCTACTCTCTGTCCTACCTGTACATTTTTCACCTGTGAATCAGAAAGGCTGACTTCCACTTTCATATTCTTAGTATCAGAAACTTTAAAGAGTGTTGTCTCAGTATTTACACGATAATTTTCATCTGCTGTCATTTCTGTTATTACTCCGTCAACAGGACTTGTAATCTCATTTTTTATTAATGACAGATCTTCCTGAAGGGATGCCAGTTCCAGTTCCGCAGTCTTAAGTGCAACTCTTGCATCATCTACAGAAACTTTAGAGGCTCCTCCTACTTTAAGAAGTTCACTGTTATTTCTTAAATCTCTTCTCTTCTGGGCAACTTCTAATGCCTTTATTTCTATCTTTCTAAGCACTTCGTTTTTGTCTACCGGATAGAAAGTTACTACTACATCACCTTTTTTTACATTATCACCTGCTTTAAAATATACCTTGCTGACTCTCTGGTTTGCTGTAGTATATACAGAAATTGTATCTTCTGATACAACCTGCCCTGTTTTCTCTGTTGAAAGGCTTATGTCACCTTTTTCTACTGTTATTACTTCATATTCCTTTTCTGCTTCCTTCTTACCACATGACAGGAGGAAAAGAAGTATAATCAGAAGA
>JBHACQ010000190.1:0-5256 GCA_041854625.1 Leptotrichia sp.
AAATAAATCGCAATAAATAATAAAAAAATATTGACTTTTTATAAAAATAGTATAAAATATATTATAGTAATGAGTTTATTTTATGAAAGAAGTAACAATGATTTGAATATAATAATAGGAATAATATATTGTTGTATTTAACAGATGATTAAATGGAGGTAGCTATGGGGAAAAGCATATTTAATTTAATTTTATTATTAACATTTATAACTTATAATGTAAATGCCAGTCAAGGGGAAAATGAAAAAAGCTGTATGGAGCTTAGAAAATATAATGTAAGCTCCACAAAAATTGATTTAAAAAATAAAGAATTAAAGGAAATAAATTGTATTTCCAAGTATAGGAATGTACAGGAACTGGATTTGCGGTGGAATAAAATAAAAGATTTATCTCCGCTATCAGGTTTAAGTGGACTGAAGGTTCTAAAGATAAATTTTAATCAGATAGAAAATATAAGTCCTCTGCTGAATCTGTTAAATTTAAGGGAGCTGTGGATTCATAATAATAGAATAAGGAATATTAGAGGAATAGGTAATCTGTCCAAACTGGAACATCTGGATGTAAGTTTTAATCCTCTGAAGGAAGGTGTGGAGGAATTAGGAAGACTCCCTAAGCTGAAACGGTTGGAATTGAGGGAAGTTCCAGAAGGAATAGTAGACTATGTATATGAAAATTATCGCAAGTTCATAAAGCTGGAGAAGATATTTATCGAAGAAAGAATGGACGAAAGCAGGGAAAAGCTAGGAAATGAGGAAGAATATCCGGAATTTTCTAAATTTTATGGAAATATAGACAGCTTTGAAATGATAAAAAATATAGCTGAGATTTCAACAGAAACAATTTCAGAAGAAAATCTTCCTAAAGAAATATACAGAATAGTAAATAAATATAATAGAAATGCAGAAACGGAAGAAGAAAAAATAACAGGAATAAGTTACTTTAGAAAAGGGGATTATTCAGTGTATGTTATTGGGTATCCATATGCTTATGCTGGAAAATCAAACAGTGAAATATATTTTATGAAAAAGGACAGAGTAATTGCGACAGATATTGCAGATATTTATGCTCAGCTTGAAAGCATAAGGGGAGATGATTTATTCCTTTCTTATACTGTAGGACCAGGAGAGAGTGACTATATACTGGCAGATCTTGAAAATGAAATAATCTGGACAGATGAGCATAGGGACTATAAGTATGAAGGGGAAATAAAGAAAGGGAAAATATACAGGACTGGAAAAATTTTCAGGACAGTTTCTAAAGAAAATGAAGTTAATGTGAGAGAAGAACCTAATTCAAAAAAGTCCTATAATGTATAAATTGAAGAATGGAATGGAGGTAGAGGAAATTTTTGAAGAAAATAACTGGAAGTATGTCTATCTATATAATGGAAGTGGTTATTATATGAAAGGATACATACATAGGAGCCAGCTGGAAAAGATAGGAGGAAATTAAGAAAGTATAAGATGATGGAACTTAGAATCTGGTGAATAAGGGGTAAAGGAAATTAACTTATATACATTTAAGAATAAGAATGGAATGGGGGAAATTGAGGGAATGAAAAACAGGATTTTTAATGGGAAAGACATTGGAGATAGTGCTGTTGCTTTTTTTGATAAGCTGGCGTATCTGGAAAGTTCAGATAACTATACAAAAAATGGAGAAAAATATATAGGAAGATATCAGTTGGGGACTGATGTACTTCAAGATTTCGGCTGGATAAAGAAGACAGGGGAGAAATCAGTTTCATGGGCAGGAGCAAAATTTAAAGGAGAAGCTGTAAGCAAATGGAAAATAAGAAGCAAACAGGATTTTTTAAATAATCCTGCAGCACAGGATGAGGCAGTCATGAAGGCAATGCTGGAAAGGTGGAAAGTTGTAGGCAAATACAGGGAAAAAATATGTTCAAAGATAACTATTCCTTCAGATGCAAGATATCTATTTTTTGGTAATAAATATTTAAAGAGGAAAAAGAAGAATGGTCAATATATATATCTTCCCATTGAAGGAGAGAAAGGAGAGTTTAGAAAAAAGCTTCTAAGTAAGAAAACTCAAGGGTATAAATCAGAAGATCTGAGGGGAAAAAGTTTTATCCTTACATCTTCAGGTATAGTTGCAGCCTCTCATTTATGTGGTCAGGGAGCTATGTCAAATGCACTATCAAGAAATTTTAAGGGACATTATGGTATACCGGTAGACGGAAATGCAATATCAAGCCTGTTTTATCATGAAAACCTGTCAGGATACGATCTTTCTGTAATTATAGGACATAAGGATAGCTGTGAAGTAGGGGGGAAGGTAGTAGAAAAAAATGATACGCAGACAGATAATAAAAATATTAATAACCAGGCTAATATACAGGGAAACAGGGTAAATAAGGAAGATGAGAATAACAACAGGAATGGGGTATTTATATTTAATGGACAGAAATTTGAAGAGGTCTGGGATACCGAAGAATACAAAAAAGACCGTTATTCAAACAGCAAAGCTCCTGAACTGGTATTCGTTAATCCGGAAGAAGCCGTACTGAAAAGACTGAAAGTGAAATTTCAAGATGAAAATATGTACAATCAGGATTATATAAAATATTTAGAAACTAAGACATCCAAAAGGGTATTGGAGGAGAACAGGGAAGACATAAACATAATTCTGAAGATATATGATGAATCTACAAAAGATAATGACGGAATTGGAAATATAATAAGACAGCACGGCTTTGATATTTTAAGAGGAAGGGAGGAAGTGTCAGAAAAATTGAGGATACAGGATATAGTTTATTATATATGGTCATATCCGGTTCCTAATAAAAGTAGGATAGAATCATTGGAGCATGTGTTAAGTCAGTATTCAGCAAAATATGTTAAATATCCTGATAAAAAACCGTTGAATAATAGAGGAAATGTTAAATCATATATACCTAGAATACAGGAAATATCTGGAAGTAGTAAGAAAAGTGGAGAAACAGGGAAAATAGGGAAAAATGCACTTCCTGAAAAATATAATAAATATATGGAAGGAATAAAGGATATTGATGAAATAATAATAAGAGTTCCTAAAAAATCTTCTACGGAATTTTCAAAGATGAGATGCCAGAACCTGATAATGGAATTAGGAGAAGATACTGATGAAAATAAGAAATTCTATTCACTGGATGAAAATGGTATAAGCCAGCATCCTTTATCAAAGAGGCTCATAGATAACATAATGATAGAATTTTTATCAGTACAGACAGGTTTTAAGGAGGAAAATGAAGAAAGGTATTTTGATAACCATAAATATAAAGACAGTAATGTAGTCAGAAATTACCTTTTATGGTATATAGAGAAACAGAATGGAATAGACTTACCGTCTAAAGGAGATACTGGATTATATGGAAGACTTGAAAATCTTGGGAAAGAAATAAGGATAACAACAATTATTGAAGACTGGATAAGCTCAAAATCAGCTATTAAAGTGAGGAATATAAGGAAAATTAGCAGTCTGATTGATGAAAGCTATAATGAATACAGGGATAAATCTGATTATGAAAAAGATAAGGGGATACTTCATAAACTTTTTAAAGAGAGTAAGGAATTAAGGGACTATGCTGCGAATCTGGATGCTATGGATGTCTATTCTTTCTATAAATCGTTTTATAATCTTCAGAATATTGTAAAACCAAAAGGGGAATTATTTGTAAATAATAACTGCATATTGAAATGCACATTTGGGGAGGATATTAGCAGGATTGTAATAAATGATGCTACCGTAACTCTTAGAGGGGGAAATCAGGCAAATATAAATGATAAGAAAATAGTTCCATTTAAAAGGTGTAGGGCAGTAGGAACATGTAAACCTGAACTGATAGGATTATGGGAGAAGAATACAGATGTAAAAATTAGAAATTATCCTGCATTACTGAATATATCCACAATAAAATGTAAGTTTGGGGGAATAATAAGTGTAGATGATGCGGGTCAGAGGGAAATAGAAACGGCAGTAAGTAATGTTAAGGAAACTAAGGAAATATTAAGGGATGCAGATTGTGTCTATAAATTACTTGTAAATGTCTTAGGAGACATAAATAAAAATTTTATGCAGACACAGTTAAAAAAGCAGGCACAAAAATTTTCAGAATTAAGGAAGTATATAAAAGAAACAGAAAATAAATTGGAACCGTATATTACGTATAACATGAAATCTGCATTAGGATTTGAAAAGGCTGATGAAAAGAATCAAAAAGAATATGAAAGACTAATAAAGTCAAATAAATCTAAAATGGAAGCAGCAAAGAAAGGAGCTTCGTCACAAAGAGAAAAAGAACTGAGAGGGAAAATATTTACAACATTCAAAGAAGCCTATAAAAGAGTTAAGCAGCTCTCAAGTCCTGGTTTCGATACAAAAGGAATAATAAGAAAAAATGGGCTCTCCTTATGTGACTATGAAAAAAAGAGTTTTTATTCAGCTAAAATGATTCCTGTGATAGTATATGGATATTTAATGAAAGCTGGAAACCTTGAAGTAAATCTTACAGAAAGGCAATTATTAGAAGCAGAATTAAATAAAGATACCAGTATAAAAATGAATTCACAAGTAGAAAGTAACTTATCTGGCTTTAATGTGTTAGGGAAAGTACAGAAAATTGATGAAAGTAAAATAAAAAAAATAAAATCTTCGGAAATAAGAATGTGGCTTGATATGGGAGTTCAGTTATATGTTAGTTTAAAAAAGGCTCCGACAGAATGGGATATACTTAAGCAGATAAGAAAAAATGGAAAAAGAAATGCATTATGTCCATTTAATGTAATGGAATGGAATGAAAATCATAGAAAAAATGAATCTTTAAATATCCCTGTATCTAAAACAGGAGAAGGAGTACAAACTTCAGATATTAAATCTCCAGCAAAGATGCAGCTTCAAAATAACAGTATATCTAAATCAGAAGAAAACAAAAAAATAGAAAATAAAAAAGGATGCGGAGATAACTGTCCACATGTAGGGGTGAAAGGATATTATAGTCTGAATGTTAAAAGAATAGAGTCTGTTTCAAGAGGAACGTTATCAATATTTAATATAACAGATCCAGCAGGAAAGGAAGTAGAAGGATTTGCTGGGTATGTAGTAGAAAGAGAAGGACCAGATACGATAGAATCAGGAAAGAAGAAAAGGATTATAGCAGGTGTACATAAATTAAGATGGCATATGAGACCTGATAAATTTAAAGAAGGTAAAATTAAAAGAAAGGGTTATATGGCAATAGGGGTGTATAATCACACTGAG
>JBHACQ010000191.1:0-3935 GCA_041854625.1 Leptotrichia sp.
AAAATTCTTTTTCTTTATCTTGTAAATATAGACCTTCTTCTTTGTTTTTTACTATTATAACTTCTTCACTTTCTTTATATATTGGATAAAAATATTTTGATTTATACACAATATTTTTTTTCTGCATTACATAAGTCTGAGGTACATAAAAATTGTTACTCATCATTGAAACATATTCTACTTTATACAAATTTTTATTTATAGTTAATTTAAAATCTTCTTCTAACATTTTTGAAACCAAGTCTAGATATTCATTTGATTTTTTTTCGTGTATTTCTTGAGAATTCGCTTCCTTATGTTCATGTATAATACTGAATATCCCTAAAAAAATCATTGGAGATACTAGAACTATTATGATAGTAAGCGGTAATAACAATATTATTTTCCATTTTCCCATACTATCTCATCGCCTCTCTTGGCATCATAAATGATTCCATTTCATTATTCTTATTTTTTAGTTCTTTGTAATTTGGCTCATGGTTAAATGTATCAGGTTCAGCACTTATATTATCGTAGACTGCTTGAGTTGATTTTATATTGTTTGTTATTTGTAAAAGTCTACAAACTTCTGTAAATACAATATTTTTCAATTTCACTTTTTCTCATTTTTCTCCATTTTCTAATAAGATGTTATGAGCCTTCGCTACGTAAATATTGCTGTTGTTCAATTTTTATAGCTTTTACTTTTACAATTGCCTATAAACCTTCTTGCAACTACCATATTCCATATGAATCATCAACTTCTCTATTATAACCTGTCAAAACTATTATAACTTCTTCCTGATTATAATATTTTTTTATTTTATCTCTTATTTTTTCCAAATCTTTTTTTTCTGAATTTTCAAAATTAAAAATTATCACAGGACGAAGTTGATTATATTTTTTAAATTCATACCAGTTAATTTCTTCAAATTGTACTTTTTTATCAAAATATTTTATAAAACGTTCTATGTAAGAATTAAAATAACCTTCTTTTTCATTTGCTTTTTTATAAACTAAAAAACCACTGAAATCATTATCATATTTCATATTTTTTTCATTTCCATAAAACATCTTTAATTCCTTTGCATACTGCTCATTTTTGTTATACCATCCCACTTCTCTGTATATTTTCCCTTTTTTATATTCATCAAAAATTTTTTCAATTTTAGAAAAATCATTTCCTTTAGATTTATCATATAAAAGATTATTTAACACGTATTCTCTAAATCCTAATCTGTCTATTATTGCAAGGAATAATGAAAACCTGTTTTCCTTATAATAATTTTTTTCATTACTTGTCAAAAAACTTGCATCATTTTCAGTTATAAGAACTTTTTCCAGTTCTGGATTATCCGAATACAAATAGTTAGATTTATATGCTATACATCCTCCTTTTTTCCCCATGACATAAGCCTGTGGAACGTAGAAATTATTACCTTGCATTGTAACATACTTGACTCTGTACAAATTTTTATCTATTACTATATTAAAATCTCTTTCTAGCATATCAGAAACTTGATTTAAGTATTCTTCTTCCTTTTTTTCTCTTATTTCTTCTGAATTTGCTTCCTTATGATTGTATCTTACACTGAATATTCCTAAAAAAATCAGTGGAGATAATAAAATTAACATAAAGCCTATCGAAATCGATAAGATAATGCCTATTTTTTTCATTTTATTTCATCGCTCCTTTTGGCATCATAAACGATTCCATTTCATTATTCTTATTTTTTAGTTCTTTGTAATTTGGCTCATGGTTGAATGTATAAGGTTCAGCACTTATATTATCGTAGACTGCTAATCTTCCATTACTACCTTTTCCGACTCCTACAACTTCTGGAATAATTGATGACAATGTATTCCTTACTATACTTGGCGTATTCTTTATCATATCTGTCCCTGGTGAAAATCTTGTAGTCTCTCTTCCATTCACTTGAATAGTTTGACTTAACAGTCCATTACCATAATTTGGCGTCACTACTAATATTTTATTGTTATCTATATACCGTCCTGGATTGTTTACAGGTGCTGGATCTACTGCTATAACTTCTGTATCTCTTCGAGATCCTACATATATTGCGATTCCACCAGCCAAAGAATGTCCTTCATGACTTTTTATCTTTAAATTAGGATTATTGAATCTTTTTTTGTAATTCCTTCTCCATTTGAACAGAATAGTTGTATCCATCCACATACTGTTTAGGAGTACCTGCTTCATCAGATTTATAATACTCCGTATACGATACTGAACCTATATATCCAGAGGCATTTATGATCGTATCTCCAGCTGATACAATTCCCTTTCCTAGTTCATCAGTAGGAATTGTTGTATAATTCCCAAAAAATCCTTCTAATCCTGATGGTACTGTTCCTGTTCCAATGACAAGAGGATTTCTAGAAATCGGTTCCCCAATATTTCGTATACCTTTTCCCACAACATTAACTGGTACACTTAATAATTTAGATGGAGCATTTAATAAATCTGCCATCATTGGGGTATTTCCAAAAAGATTATTTGACCAGTCCCTATCCCAACTTTCAGGATTAATAGCCCTTTCATGTATTGCTGGAACACTTCCTTGATAAATTATTCTCACTTCTCTAGTTTTTTTATCAATTAGTGTCATTGCATCTATCCCTGAATTAAGAGATATTTTATTGTATATTTCATATTCTTTTGTTATTCTTTCAGGATTTATATTATCATCATAAATTTTATAACTTTCACCTGGTTTTAATTCCCATATTTCTTTATATATACCACTGCTAATTTGAAATACTTTAGTAGAAAATTTTTCATTTTCATCTTTTTCAATTAAAGTAGCTTTTCTTGTAGGATCATTTATGAAATCTGTTATTCTTTTCTGCGTAAACAATTTACTAGAATATGAATACCCTCCTTTTCGCTCGTTCTCGTTATTTTGCATGATAATATTATCCAGTACATTATCCTTTTCATCTGCATCCAGTTCATCGTCAAATCTTTCATATTGTTTCGCTGCTTTTAGTACCTTAGTTGTCCCTTTATTATTTTTTTCCTTTTTAGTAACTGAAAATGATTTCGCTATATATTTAACACTTTTTACAGGATTTTTTGTACTTATTTTTCCTTTCCTTACTCCAATTCCTACATTTTTACCTTCCCGATCTTTAATCTGTCTATCTGCCTGACTCACTTTAGTTAATATCCTTGAAGTTGCTTTTCCTACTATTGGTACTCTTTTTACAAATGCCTGTGCTTTATCTTTTGCAGCACGCCATTTTTCCTTACCGATAAGTCCTTCCATAAATCCATTTATGAATTTTTGCATCTCTTCATCTGTATAACCATTTAGTCTTGCTATCTCCTGTAATGTAAGCATTGTGTTTTCATAGTCTGTTATTCCTTCACCGTTCCGTATATATCCATTTTGAGCTACCTGTGTTAAAAACTCTCTGTATGCTGCTTCCACATACTGTGCCTCATACTCGCTGTCCTCTCCGAACACTATATGGCTTATCTCATGCTGGGTCAGTGTATTGAAGTCTATCAGCTCCCCTGAATCTACATGGCTCTTGTTTATCCATACCGTCCCGTCTTTTGTCACTGCAAATCCATTGGCAGCAAGCTTTGCTATACTGTCCTTGTCTAAGCTCCTGTCCACATCCTTCTCATCATAGAAGTAGACTCTTACTCCTCTTTTGGCTATGCTTCCGAACCTCTGTTCCAGCTCCGCCTTCACTTGCTGTTGTGTCTTCCCCCTGGTGTCTACAAAGCCTATCCGCATAAACTTCTGGACTACACTTTCTGCTTCCGCATTCTTCAGGATATTGAGGTTCCCAGACATGTCCCTTGTCGTCAGAAGCCTCTTTATCCCTTCCGTCGTCCTCTTTGAATTCTCTATCAGGTCCCTCAGCTTCCCTCTCCCTGCCTCCGTTGCCCAGTATTCCGTCATGAGGTCTACATTTATCGG
>JBHACQ010000192.1:0-5396 GCA_041854625.1 Leptotrichia sp.
TTTACTATATAATTTTAATAGGGGTTTGTAAAAATAATTTTTCTTTTTTATAAAAATATATGTACTTTTTGCAGAATCAAAAAGTACCAAAAACTCCTTATTACGACAAAATTTCACTAAAAGAAAAAAACTCAATTCGCTAAAGAAAAATGCAAAAAGGAGCATTTTTTCTAAGCTCATTATCATTTTTTTCTTGTGAAATTTTAATGTCGCAAATTAGAAAGTAAAGAAAAACAAGAAAAATTAAAGTTAAGAAATACGGTATTAGTAAGTATTTATACAGTTTTACAAATACCAAAATAAATTTTAAGAAAAGGAGAAGGAGAGTATGAACGTATATATTTTACCAATCATAATAGCATATATATTCTGACTGTATTTTTCCGGTTCAATAAGACATTTGTTAATGTCTTGTAACTTAGAAAGTGCAGGCTGTACTTTATGCGGAAAATATAATATAGGCTCTTCTTCTTGTAATTTATCATTATCAGCTTGAATGAGAGCTTATTAGTAATTTTATAATTAATTCAATAATTTTACGTCTAATAGGAATATGTGTATTTAATAAAATATATTGCATACTTTCCTTCTAAAATCTTTATAGTGATTTTAGGAGGTGTGCCATGAAATATAAAAAAATAGTTAAATACGAAAAATATAGATTATAACACAGACATTGAAATATCATTTGTGATATTTTTTGATGTCTGTTATTTTTTTACTTAGGAGGAGAGAAAATGATTAAACTACCTGAAAATTTTGAGAGCTATTCTGATGCCAGAAAAGCAGGATTTATAAAAATGAAAGAATTAAAGGAAAATGGTGGAAAAATTGTAGGGACATATTGTACATTCGTTCCGACAGAACTGATTATTGCAGCAGGTGCTGCCCCCGTTTCCCTATGTGCCACAAGTGAAGAACCAATAAGTGCGGCTGAAATGCATCTGCCTAGAAATCTCTGTCCGCTAATTAAGGCAAGCTACGGTTTCGCCTTGACAGATACCTGTCCTTATTTCTATTTTTCAGACTTTATTGTAGGCGAAACTACATGTGACGGAAAAAGAAAGATGTTTGAATTAATGAATGACATTAAGGATACCTATGTTATGCAGCTTCCCCACAAAAGAAACTCAGTTGCATTAAAAAGCTGGGAAGGGGAAATGGAGAAATTCCGTGAAAAACTCGAAGAATTTTATGGAATTACAATAACCGATGAAGACATTAAGAAAGCCATTGCACTGAAAAACAGGGAAAGGGATCTTATATTAAAATATCTGGAACTAGGAAAGCTTAATCCCGCACCTGTATCTGGTTATGAACTGGGGAGCCGTCTTGATTCTTTAAGCTTTGAGCCTGATATGAAAAAGAGAATGGAAGGCCTTGAAAAAAGGATAGAAGAAGTAACGGATGACTGGGAAAAAAACTATAAGGGAAAAGAATCCAGAAGACCACGTATTCTTGTAACAGGCTGCCCTAATGGTGGAGTAAGAGATAAGACTGTAAAAATAATAGAGGAACTGGGGGCTGATGTAGTTGCCTTTGACAGCTGTAGCGGAATTAGGGAATGTATTGACAAGGTTGATGAAACTCTTCCTGTAAATGAAGCACTGGCAAAGAAATATCTGAATATAAACTGCTCTGTCATGAGCCCAAATACATGTAGAATGGACTACATACAGGAAATGATTGATGACTATAAAGTTGACGGCGTTCTGGAAATCATACTACAGGCATGCCATACTTTTGCAATAGAATCCCACAATGTCAAGAAGGCAGTTTCAGAAAAGGATAAACCGTATATAAAGATAGAAACTGACTATTCTATGGCAGATATAGGGCAGATTACAACAAGGCTGGAAGCATTCCTTGAAACTATTGACAAATAGCCATCGAAAATATTTACAGGGAAAGGTAGGACATAATGGAAGACAGGAAAGATGAGAAATATTATGTTGGAATTGATATAGGATCTACTGCTTCAAAAGTTGTAGTGACTGATGACACTAAACTGCTGGAGAAAATTACAATTCCAACCGGATGGAACAGTAAGGAAACTGCTCAGGAAATATACAGTATGCTTGAAAGTAAAGGATATACATGTAATATGAAATGTGTCGCCACAGGATATGGAAGAATATGTGTAGAATATGCAGATAAAGTCGTTACTGAAATTACATGTCACGGAAGAGGGGCATATGCACTGTTTGGAAGCGACTGCACTGTCATTGATGTAGGCGGACAGGATACTAAGATCATTTCTCTTGAAAACGGACAGGTAAAGGATTTTCTCATGAATGATAAATGTGCTGCCGGAACAGGAAAGTTTATAGAAATAATGGCAAACAGGCTAGGAATGACCTTTAATGAGCTGGAGGAAATTTCCCAGACAGGCTCTCCCGTGTCAATAAGTTCCATGTGTACTGTATTTGCTGAATCAGAAGTAATCAGCTACATAGGTTCAGGAGAAAAGAGGGAAAATATTGCCAGCGGTGTTGTAAACTCTGTTGCAGAAAGGGTGGCTAATCTGGCAAAGCGACATGGAATGTCTGGAAAGGTATTCCTGACAGGGGGATTAGGACAGATGCCATATTTTATAAATCTGCTCTCCAGCAAGCTGAATATGGAAATACAGACTCACGAGCTGACCAGATATGCAGGAGCTCTTGGAGGGGCATTAGTTGCAGGCGGGAAAAAGGAAATAGAAATATAACTAAATATTCCCGATGTATAGGAAAGGAATGGGAAAATCATATGAAAATACAGATAGTTTCAGGATTTCTCGGGGCAGGAAAGACTACTTTTATAAATAAATATATATCAGGAAGTAAGGAAAGGACAGTAATAATAGAAAACGAGTTTGGAGAAATAGGCTTAGACAGGAAACTTATAAAAGGAGATGTTCCTGTCAAGGAAATAAACTCAGGCTGTATATGCTGCAGTCTTGCTTCTGATTTCAGGGAAGGAATAATAGAAATAATTACTAAGTTTTCTCCAGACAGGATAATTATAGAACCTTCAGGTATAGCACAGCTTTCAGACATATTAAGGGTATGTGCTTCCTTAGGCAGAGAATATGAAGTGGAAGCAGAAGACAGGGTAGTTATAGTAGATGCATGCAGCTTCCATGAATGTCTGGAGTCTTTCGGAGCTTTCTATACTGACCAGCTGGAAAATGCAGGTGTCATAATGTTCAGTAACATTGATAGACTGGAAAGTGAAGAGCTGGACAGGATTATATCAGAAATAGGAAACCTGAATCCGTCATGCACAGTTTTTAGGGAAGACTGGAGAAAACTTGACAGCGAACTATTGGAATCAGTATTATCAGAAGCTGGAAAAAACATTATAGGGAAAGAGGATAAATCCTCTATTAGCAGGACTCCTTCTGAAAGGAAGCATACCGCTGCAAATAATGTCTTTGAATCAATTTCCTTAAATAGTATAAGGGGTTTTTCTGAATCTGATATGGATACACTGAAAGAAAAAATATGTAAGGGATATTTTGGAGAAGTAGTAAGGGCTAAAGGGATTGTCCCTGTCACTTCTGATTTTCCTGACAGGATTTCTGATTACTGGCATTTTGACAGCAATATATCTTCATTTGAGTTTAGGCAGATTGACATAAGAGAATTTTCAAATGTTGATTTTACCTATGAAAAGGGAAGTATAATAATTATAGGAAGAAATCTGGAAAAAGACAGTATAAGGAAGTATTTTTCCTAGCGTTTAGTTAAACAAATGTACTCTTCGAGAGTTCAAAAAGTACTAAAAAATCTTGTTATAATTAAAAATCCACTTGCAAAAAACTTAATTCGCTAAAGAAAAATGCAAAAAAGAAAATATAATTAAAGATAATAGGACAATAGACAACACGGATAATAATTTTATATAGTGATATTTTACAATATTGAAAAGGGAATCCGGTTTGAATCCGGAACAGCTCACTCTACTGTATTATGGACAAGAATCTCAGATACCACTCGTTTGAGGAAGGTGAGATTTGAGGAAGAAGTTAAGTCAGGAGACCTGCTATATAAAACTGTACAGATCTTTTCGGTGGGGAAAGGATAGTTTTCAATGAGCTATCTTTCTGCACTTTTTTTGTATATCCAACCATGATATCCACAGACAGATTATCTGATAGGTCATATGAAAGCTGACAGGATAAAAAATAAATATATATGTACTTTTTGCAGGAAAAAAACAAGAAAATCTAATAGAGAAAAGATTACATTAGTAATATTTATAGAGTTTTAAAAATACCAATTTAATTACTTAATTAAAGGAGGAATTCTACATGCACAAAGATGACAAGATGACACCTATGGAAAGACTGGGAGGATTTATGACAGGGGGAGAGATGGACAGGCTGCTGGCTATGCCTCTTATCTGTTCCATGTCTGGAAAATGTGCGGGAATGACACACAAGGAAAAAAGATCTACTGCACAGAATGAGGCAGAATGCCAGATTAAGGCATATGAGAGATTTGGTAATGACCTGATGATTGTTGAATATGGACTTCATACTGTCGGAAAGAATTTAGGAAGTATAATGAATGACCCTGATGACGCAGTCCCTGCAATAATCCAGCACGTCTTAAAAGATCTGTCTGATATTGACAGTCTGGACTTTGAAAAGGTCAGACTGAAAAACAGCAAGGACTTTCAGCTTCATCTCGAAGCTGCAAAAATACTGGTTGATAAAATGGGAAAGGAAGTTCCTACAGGAACTTTGATTTCAGGTCCTTTTACTGCTGCTGCAAGCATCTATCCGGTAGAAAAATTACTGAAGGCAACCAGAAAAAATGGAGAGCCTATTCATAAGCTTATGCGTCTATGTACAGATATACTCAAGGAAGTCCATAATGAATTTATCAAGGCAGGTTCAATGATACTATTCTGTGAACCTATAGCTTCAGGTTCAATAATTTCGCCAAGGGACTATAAGGAATTTGTACAGCCCTATACAGTAGAACTGATGGAAAATATCCACGATAATAAGGGGATAGTATGTTATCATATTTGCGGAGACACTAAAAAGATTATCCCTGAAATGGTTACTACTAAACCTGATATGATAAGTATAGACAACAGAGTGCCGATAGGGTATGCCAAACAGATGATAGAACCGTATATGCCCCTTGTAGGGAATGTAGATCCGGTGGAAACTATGATACTGGGAACTGCTGAAGATGTAGACAAGGCTGTGCTGAAGTGCATAAAGGAAGCCCACGACAGTAAAAATGGATATGTAGTATGTACAGGCTGTGACTTGAATGGACGTGTACCATTGGAAAATCTGGATGCCTTTATGAAAGCTGTCAGAAAGTATGGCAAAATGCCTGTAAACCCTTCAAACTGGGAATAATTTACAGAATTTGTCAGTAATTTTAAAA
>JBHACQ010000193.1:0-9405 GCA_041854625.1 Leptotrichia sp.
AAAGAAGGGAGTGAATTTCTTGAAAGAGAAATTAATCGAATTAGTGGAGAAAGATTATCTTAAATCTGATATTCCTGAATTTAAAGCAGGTGACACAATAGCTGTTCACTACAAAGTAAAAGAAGGGAATAAGGAAAGAATACAGATTTTCGAAGGTGTCGTTATTAGAATTTCAGGTGGAAGCGTATCTAAGAACTTCACAATAAGAAAAGTATCTTCAGGTGTAGGAGTTGAGAGAATAATACCTATCAATTCTCCTTTAATTGAAAAAATAGAAGTTAAGAAAATAGGAAAAGTAAGAAGAGCAAGATTATATTATTTAAGGAACTTATCAGGAAAAGCTGCTAGAATTAAAGAAATCAGAAAGTAGCTACAAGCTAGCGTTTGCTAGCTTTTTCTGTTTACGGAAAGGAAAGAGAGATGAACATATTTTTATGGGGGATTTTTTATTTAGTGACTTCAGCTTTTCTGGGATATTTCTTTCTGAAAGAAAAGGAAGTCATAGAGTTTATAGCTAAAAAGGAAGATGACCTGCTGAAGAAGGTTCCTTCAGGAGAAGAAAACAGGGAAAAAAGATTTATGGCAGGAAATATTTTGACAGTTATAGCACTGATATTAACGGTGGTATTTTTCTTTATAATAGACAAGACACCTGATCCTCTGATTGAAATAAAGAACTGGGGGATATATGGCGTATTCGTCATAAATACTATATTTTTTGTCTTAAGGCAGCAGCATGAATATATTTTTATGGGAAATCTTGTAATGATGTTTTTAGGAAGGCTGATGTTTAATATCATGGACAATAATTTCTATATATATTTAGGAATAAGTATTATCCTTTCATTAATTCTGGTGTATCTGTTCAGGAAACCTGCCAAGGAAGAGATTACTGAAAGAACCCTGGTAGATGAAATGAAGGAAGACAAGAGGAATAAAGGTAAGAAGATTGCTATTGAAAATGTTGAGGAAATGATAGAAAGCGAAAAAAGGAAAAGAAGCACGATTGGAAAGGCACTTCATAGAATAGATACTGCCATTACAGCAATAGTTCTTGTAATGCTGATTCAAGTTTTCTATCTAGGAAACTATGTAATTCCTTCAGGTTCAATGGAAGAAACTATAAAGGTTAAGGACAGGATTTTCTCAAATATGGTTAAGTACAGGTTTACTTCTCCGAAAGTAAATGAGATAGTTGCATTCAAAGAACCTGTAAATGATAAGGTGATGTTCACAAAAAGACTTACGGGAGGACCGGGACAGACACTGCAGATTAAGGACGTGAAAGAAATGACCCTTCAGGATCCGTCTTCATCTGATAATTCAGAATATATTGTTAATGCAGGAAACATCTATCTGGATGATGTAAAAGAAATAAGACTGAACAGGTTTTACAGTAAAGACGGCCTTATGCAGGATAATAAGATATACATTCCTAAAAAAGGAGACAAAGTAAAGCTGGATAAGATTATAGCAGTGAATAAGGAAATATATGTGCTGAAGGAGAAAAAAGATAACTTTATAGGCCTTATGAGATGGGATAATTATGGAAACGGGAACTATCAGACATTAACTGGAAAGGAATTTCTGGATAAGGTAAAGGTGACTACAAACTTTAAGGAGATTATAGGAAAAGATGAAACGTCTATAAATAATCCGTTAAACGATACATACTACACCTTTTTCTTAAAAGTAGAGGGAAGGGAAGAGGTGGTTCTTCCTATAATGGATTTGAAGTATAATGATACGGAATTTTTAAAACTGTTAAATGGAGAAGTTATAACCTT
Organism: Leptotrichia sp.; assembly: GCA_041854625.1. Taxonomy (GTDB): domain Bacteria; phylum Fusobacteriota; class Fusobacteriia; order Fusobacteriales; family Leptotrichiaceae; genus Leptotrichia_A. The sequence goes on from JBHACQ010000193.1 coordinate 1,788, forward strand.
AAAGGAAAATTATTATATGGCTATGGGTGATAATACAGTAAATAGTTTTGATTCAAGGTTCTTTGGATATGTTTCTGAAAACAGGATTAAAGGAGAACTTTTATTCAGATGGTTACCTTTAAACAGGATAGGGTTACTGTAATGAAAGAAATGGAAATAGAGAACCTGATGGTTATGGAAGTGGGTATCTCCGACATTGATAAAGTGTCGGGGATATTTACATATATACATAATGAGAATTTTAACAGAAAAGTTGAAGACAGATATTTTTCAGATATTATTAAGGACAGGCACTATAAAACCTACATGATAAAAAAAATATCCGATACAGGAGAAAAAGAAGGATCGGAAAAAGAAGTGTACGGATATATTATATTCTATGATACTACAGACAGTATAGATCTTTTTGAAATAGCAGTAGATAAGAGGAAGCAGAGGAAAGGAATCGGGAATAGGCTGCTAAATGACGGAATAGACTTTTTTCTTAAAGAATCAGGTCATATGTCAGGAGAAATCATGAGAATTGTACTTGAGGTAAATGAAAATAATAAAAATGCCATAAAGCTGTATGAAGGTAACGGTTTTAAGAAAATTTTCGTAAGACGGAATTATTATGGATTAAATCAGAATGGAATAATAATGGAGAAAATATTCCGTATACCGTAAGTCTACAATTGTAGCTGAGAACTGACAGAAATCCTTTCTAAGGAACAAGATTGTATGAATTTGTAGAAAAATATGTGACATTATGATAAAATGTATACATAGAGATAAGGAAAAGGAGGACGTAGACAGAGCAACCTGTCGCTAGGAAATTATGGAAAAAGAACTAAGCAGGACGTATTCACCAGGTGAGATAGAAGAAAAATGGTATAAGATATGGGAAGAGAAGGGTTACTTCAATGCACAGCATAATGCTGAAAAACCGGGATATTCAATAGTAATACCTCCCCCAAATGTAACAGGGATACTGCATATGGGTCATATGCTGGATAATGCCATACAGGATACAATAATAAGATATAAGAGGATGAAGGGTTTTGATACATTATGGATGCCGGGAATGGATCATGCAGGAATTGCGACGCAGAATAAGGTAGAAAGAATGTTAAAGGAACAGGGGACTTCCAAGGAAGAGATAGGAAGGGAAGAATTCCTCAAGAAGACGTGGGAATGGAAGGAAAAACACGGAGGACTTATTACCAGACAGTTAAGAAGGCTAGGAGTTTCCCCTGACTGGTCAAGGGAAAGATTTACCATGGATGAAGGGCTTTCAAAGGCTGTAAAGGAAGTATTTATTAAACTGTATAATGACGGACTTATATATAGGGGAGAATATATAGTCAACTGGTGTCCTCATGACAGGACAGCATTGGCTGATGATGAAGTAAACCACATTGAGAAGAATGGAAAAATATGGGAAATAAGATATCCTATAAAGGACAGTGATGAAGTACTTATAATTGCTACTACCAGACCGGAGACAATGCTGGGTGATACAGGAGTAGCCGTAAATCCCAACGACGACAGGTATAAGCACCTGATAGGGAAAAAAGTCATACTGCCTCTTATGAACAGGGAGATTCCTATAGTTGCAGATGAATATGTTGATATGGAATTTGGAACGGGAGTAGTTAAGATGACTCCATCCCATGATCCTAACGATTTTGAAGTAGCTAAAAGGACAGGACTTGAATTTCTGAACATATTTACAGAAGATGCCCATGTAAATGAAAATGGAGGAAAATACTGCGGGCTTGAAAGATTTGCAGCTAGAAAGGCCGTCCTTGCAGACCTGGAAGAACAGGGACTTCTGGTAGGAATAAAGGAGCATAGGAATGCAGTAGGGCAATGTTACAGATGTGACACAGTAATAGAACCGAGAGTTTCTACCCAGTGGTTTGTAAAAATGGAACCTCTCGCAAAGAGGGCACTAGAAGTAGTATATGACGGAAAAATTCAGATAACGCCTAAAAGATGGGAAAAAGTCTATTACAACTGGCTTGAAAATATAAGGGACTGGACAATTTCACGTCAGATATGGTGGGGACACAGGATACCTGCATACTATGCAGAAGATGGAACAATATTTGTCGCAAGGAGCTACGAGGAAGCACAGGAACAGGCTAAGGAGAAATTTGGAAAAGAAGTGGCACTGAGGGAAGAGACAGACGTACTTGACACATGGTTTTCATCAGCATTGTGGCCTTTTTCAACAATGGGTTGGCCGGAAAAGACAGCAGACCTTGAGAAATTCTTTCCGACAAACGCCCTTGTAACCGGAGCTGATATATTGTTTTTCTGGGTGGCAAGAATGATAATGATGAGTCTTTACATAACAGATAAAATTCCTTTTGACTATGTCTATCTGCATGGACTTATAAGAGATGAGCAGGGAAGGAAAATGAGCAAGTCATTAGGGAATTCCCCGGATCCCCTTGACCTGATAGATAAATATGGAGCAGATGCCATAAGATTCAGTTTCCTCTATAATACATCCCAGGGACAAGACATACATTTTTCTGAAAAGCTTCTGGAAATGGGGTCCACCTTTGCTAATAAAGTATGGAATGCTTCAAAATTTGTATTATCTAACTTAGAGGGGCTTGATACAGAAGTTTCTATAGTCAATCTGGAATTTAAGCTTGAAGACATGTGGATTCTGTCAAAACTTCAGAGGGCAGCTAAATCAGTAAATGAAAGTATGGATAAATATGAACTTGACAGTGCAGCTAAGACAGCTTATGAATTTTTCAGGGGAGACTTCTGTGACTGGTATCTGGAAATAGCCAAGACAAGGGTATACGGAGTAACAGAAGGTGTGGATAAGACAACTGCCCAATGGGTGCTTAGACATGTACTGGACAACGGTCTGAAGATGCTTCATCCCTTTATGCCTTTTATAACGGAGGAAATATGGCAGAAGCTTGGTATAGAGGAAGATACGATAATGCTTTCTGATTTTCCTGCTGAAGATAAGGCACTGCTTAATATGGAAGCAGAAAGGGAATTCGACTATCTGAAGGAGATAATTACTGCCATAAGAAATATAAGAGGGGAAGCAAATGTTTCTCCTGCAAAGAAAATTGAAGTAATTTTCAGGACAGTAAATAATACTGAAAAGGAAATACTGTCTAACAATGCAAAAATTCTTGATAAGCTGGCAAATGCAGAGAAATATGAATTTAATGTGGAAGTTCCGAAACTAGCTGGATTCAGGTTAGTTGAAACAACAGAAATTTACGTTCCTCTTGCTGATTTAATTGATCTTGAAAAAGAAATAGAAAAATTGGAAAAGAATATTGAAAAAACACAAATTGAATTAGACAGGGTACTAAAAAAATTATCAAATGAAAAATTCCTTACTAATGCAAAACCTGAAATTATAGAAAAAGAAAAGGGAATTAAAGAAGAGCTGGAAAATAAAATCGAGAAGTTTAAAGAATCAATGGAACTGTATGTAAAATAAATACAATGCTTGTAAAGTGATTTACTGTGTATAGAGAAATTATAAAAAATATTGTGGTAGAAAATTAATACTGATAAGAAATTTCATAGGAAACAGAAAATAATTATACAAGGTGATGAAAAATATGAAAAAAATCCTAATATATTTAATAATATTTTCAATAAACTTTGCCGCACAATATGAAATAACAAAGAAACTTGCAGTGAAAATGTCTAAAAATTTAATGGAACAGGAAGCTGCAAATGTGGAAAAAGGGACACTGGAATTAATGACAGAAGAAGGAATGAGGAAGTGTATAACCAGGATTAAAAAAGAAGTGATAATGAAAAATAATAAATACGAAAGTTTAGAAGAGGAGATTCAGACTAAATTTATTTCGGAAGTTATGGCCTTATTATTTTCAAAAGCACAGATACAGGTTTCTAAAATTGAATTCATAGATAATAAGCGGGCAGAGGTGACTTTTAATTATAAAATCCCAACTATTTCAATGAACGATATTCCGAAGTTTGAAAAAAACCTTAGGAATGAATTTAAACTAAGAATGGGATATCCTATAAGCAGTGTTAATAAAAAAGTATTGTCTGCTGCAGATAAGCTGAAAATAGATAAATTAATAAAGGAAGCGGCTAAAAAATCTGTAAAATCAGATTTGAAAAATCCTATTTACAATACAGGAAAAGAAAAGCAGATGATGGAAAAATCCAATGATGGATGGAGATGTAAAATAACTGTATGGAAGTAGATGGAAAAGTCAGGAGGTAGGAAAATGATGAAAAGAATGATTTTGTTAGTATTATGTGTGTCCGCATTAACATCGTGCGTTACAGGAGGAATTGGAATAGACAGCAGTGGAAAGGTGAGAGGGAATATAGGTGTAAGTACAGGAGGACCTTTAAATGGAAATATAAATCTTGATTCTGATGGTGATGTAAGCGGAGGAGTGGGGATAGGATTTTAAAGATATCTGCACTATAAAACAGATTATTTTTATATATTTTTTAAAATATAATTCCAAACTGTCTTTACTATAATCTATTTCAAAAAGAAATATAGTAAAATTTTAAAGAAGAGATTAATATAGTCATTATTTTTAAGTTTTATTATAAATTATTTATCAGGATGTGTAAATAAATGATAAAATATTTGAAAATATTGAGATTATTCTTGTAATCAGTCAATTTAAATTTTAAGAAAGGAGAAGTATAATAAATTTTATTGAAGTCTTATAATTTATTATACAGATAGAATTATGAAAAGAATAATTATTATGGTATTGTTGGCTTTAACATTAGCTTCGTGTTCAGTAGGTATAGGTACAAGCGTTGGACGTGGCGGAGTTAGGGGGCATGCAGGAATCTGGTTTTAGGTGAGGAATATTCCGGAATAGTTTCTGGTTGCCATTTTTATATTTAAAAGATACTTCATCAGCTACTGCTATGAAACATGATTATTAAAAGGGGGGAGCCGATAAAGAGAAAGTAGAGTTCAGAAAATCAGTAAATCTATATAAATAACTTAAAAAAATTGAAGAAATATAGTATAATAAATTGAAATAAAATTTAGGGAGGAAAAAAATGGGAGCTATTTTTTGGGCAATTGGAACAGCTGTTTTTGCATTACTTGAAGTTGTCGTTCCAGGGCTTGTGACAATATGGCTAGCACTTGCGGCACTGATTGTAACCGTTTTTGCATCATTTGTTCAGAACCCTGTAGTAGAGTTTCTGATTTTTTCAGTATTTTCACTGATTTTTGTTATTTTTACTAGACCTGTTTTAAGGAGATATTTAAAAAACAGGAGTTCAGATTTCAATTCTCAGATGACAGGTTCTGAAATCAGAATAGAGAAGGTTGTGAATACAGATAAACTAAAAAAGGAATATGAAGTAAAGTTTAAAGGTTCTATATGGACAGGAATAAGTGAAGATTTTTTTAAGTCAGGAGATACTGTAAAGATAAAAAAATTTGAAGGTAACAAGATAATACTAGAAAAAAAATAAAAACTTAGGAGGTTAACATGGGAGTTGTCTTTTTCATGCCAATTATTATAATTTTGATAACAGTAGTATTAATAATAATATTTAAATCTATAAAGATAGTACCTGAGTCAAAAGTATATATTGTTGAAAGGCTAGGTAAGTATAATCAGACACTGGAATCAGGGTTGAACTTTTTAAATCCGTTTTTTGATAAAGTATCAAGGGTTGTCTCAACGAAGGAGCAGGTAAAGGATTTTCCGCCTCAGCCTGTCATAACAAAGGATAATGCTACAATGCAGATAGATACAGTAGTGTATTTCCAGATAACGGATCCCAAACTTTATACATATGGAGTGGAGAGACCTATTGATGCCATAGAGAATCTTACTGCAACAACACTTAGGAATATAATAGGAGATATGACGGTAGACCAGACTCTTACTTCAAGGGATATTATAAATACAAAAATGAGGACTGAACTGGATGAAGCCACTGACCCTTGGGGAATAAAGGTAAACAGGGTTGAACTGAAAAGTATATTGCCTCCAGCTGACATTAGGATAGCTATGGAGAAGGAAATGAAGGCGGAAAGGGAAAAAAGGGCGAATATACTTGAAGCCCAGGCAAAAAGGGAATCTGCAATATTAGTGGCAGAAGGAGAAAAACAGGCTGCCATATTACGGGCAGAAGCTAAGAAGGAACAGGCAATAAGAGAAGCAGAAGGAGAAGCTCAGGCCATCCTTTCAATCCAGAGAGCCAAGGCAGAATCCCTGAAGCTATTGAAGGAAGCTGCACCAAATACAGAAGTATTGTCATTAAAAGGAATGGAAACTTTTGAAAAAGTTGCTGATGGAAAATCTACAAAGATAATAATACCTAGCAACTTCCAGAATCTGGCAAGTGTTGTAACTGCCTTTGCCGAACTGAATGAAAAAAGCGAAGGAACAAATCAGTAATTGATAAAAAGTTTGATATATGTTAAAATAAATGGAAAAATAAAATAAAAATATAGAATATTATGGAGGAAGATTAATGAGAAAAATAATCGTAGCCGGAAACTGGAAAATGAACAAGACTACAAAAGAAGCTGCACAGTTTTTTGCAGAATTTAAACCTTTAGTGGCAGATGTGAAAAATGCTGAAATAGTTATAGGGGCACCGTTTACAGCTTTGGAAACAGCAGTCAGAGAAACAGCAGGAACTAACATTAAGATAGCGGCAGAAAATGTAAATGCCAATGATAGTGGGGCTTATACAGGAGAAATCTCACCAGTTATGCTTAAGGACCTTGGAGTAGAATATGTTATTTTAGGACATTCTGAAAGAAGGGAATACTATGGGGAATGCGATAAGATAGTTAATGAAAAAGTAAAAGCTGCATTAAAGCATGGGTTAAAACCTATCCTGTGTGTGGGGGAAAAACTTGAAGAAAGAGAGAACGGAACAACTGAGGCAGTAGTTAAGGAACAGACTGTAGGAGGTCTGAAGGATGTAAGTGCTGCTGATATGGCAAATGTTGTAATAGCTTATGAACCAGTATGGGCAATTGGAACAGGTAAAACTGCTACTCCTGAACAGGCACAGGAAGTACATGCTTTCATAAGAAAGTTGCTGACAGATCTTTATGGTTCTGATGTTGCTGAGAACGTGACTGTACAGTATGGAGGTTCAATGAATGATGCTAATGCGGCAGAACTGATAGCTCAGAAAGATATCGACGGAGGATTAGTGGGAGGAGCCAGCTTAATAGCAGAAAAATTTGCTGTAGTAGTAAAAGCAGGAGATGCTCAGTAATGTATTCCGTATTGTAAAATATTAGGAGGAATTAATGTTGGAAAACTTACTTGTAATAGTGTTGGTTATTTTGGCGGTAATAATGATAGGAGTTATACTTTTACAGCCTGACAGGAGTCAGGGACTAGCTAAGAATGCCAATATAGCAGATGAAGAAAAAGAAGGAATCGAAAAATTTACTGAATGGATTGCAGCAGCATTTCTTATTACTGCAGTAATTTTTCAGATAGTAAGGTAATAGACAAATCAGCTTGATTAACAGGATATTTATTTTAAGATATAAATACTGTTTTTAAGCTGATTTTTTAGTTTAGTACTAAATTGAAAAAATAAATCACAATAAATAATAAAAAAATATTGACTTTTTATAAAAATA
>JBHACQ010000194.1:0-3616 GCA_041854625.1 Leptotrichia sp.
ATATATTGCAGAAAAAAGAAAAATCATGGTTGGAGATAAAATGTCTGGAAGACATGGTAATAAAGGGGTTGTATCAAGGGTTCTTCCTATTGAAGATATGCCTCATCTGGAAAACGGAACTCCAATTGACGTGTGTATAAACCCTCTTGGGGTGCCTTCACGTATGAACATAGGACAGGTTCTTGAAGTCCATCTTGGTCTTGCAATAGGTGATATGGATGAATACATAGCAACACCTGTATTTGACGGAGCAAAGGAAGAAGATGTAAAAGATTATCTGGAGAAGGCAGGATATAGCAGAACAGGAAAGGTAAAACTTATTGACGGAAGGACAGGAGAACCTTTTGATAATCCGGTAACTGTAGGTAGAATGTATATGCTGAAGCTTCATCATCTAGTTGAAGATAAGATGCACGCAAGAGCTATTGGACCATATTCTCTTGTTACGCAGCAGCCTCTTGGAGGTAAAGCACAGTTTGGAGGACAGAGACTGGGAGAAATGGAAGTCTGGGCTCTTGAAGCATACGGAGCATCTAATATACTTCAGGAAATGCTGACAGTAAAATCTGATGATATAGGCGGAAGGACAAAAACTTACGAGGCTATAGTAAAAGGACAGGCAATGCCTGAAGCAGACGCACCTGAATCATTCAGAGTATTAATAAAGGAATTCCAGTCATTAGGACTTGATGTGACGCTTTATGACAAGGATGAAAATCCTATAGAACTGGATAAGAATACGGAATTATAAAATAATGAATAAGCATGAGGAAGGTTATTATGAAAGTGTCGGTATCCATCTATTCTGACAGGGGAGTAAGTGAACTTGGAATAGCCTCCCTTGAAATGGTATTTAAAGATAATACACGGTTTTATGTTGAAAAAGTTACGGCTGATGATATTTTAAATGGAGTACTAGATAAAACTGACATCTTTATAATACCTGGAGGTGCAGATTTACCATATTGTGAACGTCTTAACGGTGAAGGTAATGAAAAAATAAGGAGATTTGTCCAGAGAGGCGGAATATATATTGGAATCTGTGCTGGTGCTTATTATGCATGCAGAAGAATAAATTTTAAAGGAAAAGATTACAGTGTCACAGGTGACAGGGAACTTGGATTTTTTGAAGGAACTGCAGAAGGTTCCCTGCCATTTTTGACAGGTGGAAACTACTATAGAGATAACGGGACAGATTCGAAGGCAATGGTCATGCTGAAATTTAAGGATAAAATATCCGGTGAATATTTCTATTATCATGGAGGTCCGGTATTTATTCCAGATTCTATAACAGATAATAAATATAAAGTAGTTGCCAAGTATACAGATAATACTCCTGCAATAGTGAAAGGAAGACTTGGGAAGGGAAGCTATCTGCTTTCAGGAGTCCATTTTGAGATTCAGGAGGAAACATACAGAAGGTATGTACTTGAAAAATCGGAAGGAAAAGACAGAAGAAAAGAGGAAGCTATCTGTAATCATTTTGGAAAGAATTACGGTAGCAGAGTTTGGAAGGAAGTTTTTCCCACTTTTAGAAAAAAGTGGAAATCAAATGTTAAGGAGGCTCTTAACGAATGAGTATAAGAGATTTTGATAGTATTCAAATTAAACTGGCATCACCAGAAAAGATTATGGAGTGGTCTTATGGTGAAATAACAAAAGCTGAAACAATAAATTATAGGACATTAAAACCTGAGATGGACGGACTTTTCTGTGAAAAGATATTCGGACCTTCAAAGGATTATGAGTGTTCATGTGGTAAATATAAGAGAATGAGATATAAGGGAATGACTTGTGAAAAATGTGGAGTAGAAGTTACCACTTCAAAAGTCAGAAGAGAAAGAATGGGACATATTAAACTGGCTACACCTATTGCACATATATGGTATTCTAAAGGGACTCCTAATAAAATGAGCCTGTTATTAGGTATAAGTACAAAAGAACTTGAATCAGTCCTATACTTCTCACGATATATTGTAACTGATAACGGAGATACTGAACTTGAGAAGGGACAGATACTGACAGACAGAGAATATAAGCTATATGAGAGCCAGATGAAGGACAGATTTACAGCAAAGATGGGAGCCGAAGGGATACTGAAACTTCTGGAAGAGATAGACTTGAAGGAGCTTGAAAGCAGCCTTGAAGTAGAAATGGATACAGTAAATTCTTCCCAGAAAAGGAAAAAAGTCATAAAGAGGCTTAAAATAGTAAGGGATTTAATAGCAGCAGGAAACAGACCTGAATGGATGATCCTAACTGTACTTCCAGTTATTCCTGCAGACTTGAGACCAATGGTTCAGCTGGATGGTGGAAGATTTGCAACATCAGACCTGAATGATCTGTATAGAAGGGTAATCAACAGGAATATAAGGCTTCAGAAGCTGATGTCCATAAAAGCTCCTGAAATAGTAATAAAAAATGAAAAGAGAATGCTGCAGGAAGCTGTAGACGCATTAATAGATAACGGAAGAAGGGGAAAACCTGTAGTTACTCAGAATAACAGGGAATTGAAATCTCTTTCAGATATGCTTAAAGGGAAACAGGGAAGGTTTAGACAGAATCTGCTTGGAAAAAGGGTTGACTACTCAGGAAGATCTGTTATAGTTGTAGGACCTAACCTGAAAATGAATCAGTGCGGATTACCTAAAAAAATGGCATTAGAACTTTATAAACCTTTTCTTATGAGGGAACTTGTAAAGAGAGAGCTTGCTTCAAATATAAAAATAGCTAAAAAGATGGTTGAGGAAGAGGACGAGAATGTATGGGAACTGATTGAAGAAATAATAAAGAATCATCCGGTTCTGCTGAACCGTGCTCCAACACTTCACAGGCTGTCAATACAGGCATTTGAGCCTACCCTTATAGAAGGAAAGGCAATAAGGTTACATCCTCTTGTATGTTCAGCATTCAATGCGGATTTTGATGGAGACCAGATGGCTGTCCATCTTGTACTTTCCAATGAAGCCCAGATGGAAGCAAAACTTCTTATGCTTGCTACAAATAATATATTAGCTCCTTCAAGCGGGAAACCGATTGCGGTACCTTCCCAGGATATGGTTATGGGCTGCTATTATATGACAAAGGAAAGAAAAGGAGAAAAAGGGGAAGGAAAGATATTTTCCAGCAAGAATCAGCTTATAACTGCCTATCAGAGTAAGCAGATAGACACGCATGCCCTTGTAAAGGTAAGGATAGATGGGGAACTTCTGGAAACAACACCAGGAAGACTCATGTTTAACACAATGCTTCCAAAGGAAGTCAGAGATTATTCTAAAACTTTCGGTAAGGGAGAATTAGGAAAGCTTATAGCTGAATTATATAAGAAGTTTGGATTTGAAAAAACTTCAGAATTGATTGATAAAATCAAGAATTTTGGATTCCATTATGGAACATTGGCAGGAATTACAGTAGGAATAGAAGACCTGGATATACCGGAACAGAAGAAGACTATTCTGGATAAAGCTGAAAAAGATGTAGCTGCTATAGAAGAACTGTATAAGTCGGGAGAAATAATTGATGCTGAAAGATCCAGACCGTAACATTTCTTACATACTCCCTTTTCAAGTTTACACGTTAATGGAGTCCTTATTTTTACTTCCCTTATATCAAGTTC
>JBHACQ010000195.1:0-8522 GCA_041854625.1 Leptotrichia sp.
ATAGCAGGAATAGAGTCTAAGGGAGAAGAGGTTCCTGTAGCGACAAACTCTACATCAGAAGGAAGGGCACAGAACAGAAGGATAGAGTTCAGGCTTGTAAAAAGAGGAGCTAAATAGTTATTATCAGATTTGGAGTAATAAGTAAAAAGTTTTTATTAGAATAGATTTATCCGCAGAAACATTTCAAATGTTGAAACGTTTTTGCGGATATTTTGTATTTGGATTATATATTGTTTTAAAGGGAAATTTCCTGAACTTCCGTAGAAATCTATATAGATAGGATAGATATTATCTTTCTAAAATTATAAAATAAATTAATTAATTTTAAAATTTAAATTGACTTTTATAATTAAATAGGATAAAATGTATTGGAAATAATCATATGAACTAGAAAAAACCAGTTAATTTAAAGAGAAAAGAGGTTCTCAAATAAGCTATGAAAGATTGAAAAAAGGATAGGGGGTATTATAAACATGGCTATAAGTGTACTTAGCTGTAGTTACATGGGAATAGAATCATATGTTGTGGAAGTTGAAGTAGATGTATCGAATGGACTTCCTATTTTTAATATCGTGGGGATGGGAGATTTGGCAATACTGGAGAGCAAGGAGAGAATAAGGAGCTGCTTTAAGAATATGGAGCTGGAATTTCCTGTGAAGAGGGTGCTGGTGAATCTTTCTCCTGCAGATGTGAAAAAGAAAGGGAGCCATTTTGACTTGCCGATATTTTTGGGGATACTGGCAAATACAGGTAAGGTATGGGATATGGAAAAATTCAAGGATTGCCTTATTCTTGGTGAAATTTCCCTAAATGGGGAAATAAAGCCTGTAAGGGGAGTTATAAATGCTACAATCCTTGCAAAAGAGAAAGGGATAAAAAGTGTAGTCGTTCCAGTAGGCAACTATAATGAGGCATGTCTGATTTCTGGAGTTGAAATTATTCCTGTAGGGAATATAAAGGAAGTAGAAGGTTTTTTAAATGGTAAGATAAGGATAGGAGAACTTCAGGAAAAAGCAGCTGATACTTATAAAAAGACTGACGGCAAAGAAAAAGAAATATTGGACTTCTGTGATGTAAAGGGACAATTTATGGCTAAAAGGGCTATGGAAATAGCAGCAGCAGGAGGTCACAATATATTTTTGATGGGAGATCCCGGTTCCGGGAAATCAATGCTGGCTAAAAGATTTAACAGCATACTTCCTGATATGGATGAAAATGAAATAATAGAAACTACTAAAATATACAGTGTTTCTGGAATGCTGTCAAAAGAAGAGCCTATTATAAGGGAAAGACCCTTCAGGGCTCCACATCATACTGCAACACAGACAGCACTTGTAGGAGGAGCTGCCAGAGTGGGAGAAATAACACTTGCATTAAATGGGGTATTTTTTCTTGATGAACTGGGAGAATTCGGTATAAGGACACTGGAGACCTTAAGACAGCCTCTGGAAGATGGCAGCGTAACTATTTCAAGGGCAAATTCAATAATAACATATCCTGTAAAAAATATAACGATAATGGCATCAAATCCTACTCCTTCAGGATTTTTTTTGGAGGATCCCCAGTGTACAGACAGTCTCAGGGATATAAAGAACTATCAGAAAAGATTTTCGGGTCCTCTGCTTGACAGGGTTGACTTATATGTAGAAATGAGAAGGCTGAAAAAGGAGGAAATTTTAGAGAATTCTGAATGTGAGGCATCAGCAGCAGTAAAGGAAAGAGTTATAGAAGCCAGAAGAATTCAGAAGGATAGATTTAAGGATGGAAGGCTGAATTCTAGAATGGGGCGTAAAGAAATTTTAAAATACTGTAAACTTGACAATGAAACTTCCAGAATGCTGTCAGAAGCAATAGATACTTTAAAACTATCAGTAAGGGCATATGATAAAATTTTAAAGGTATCAAGAACTATAGCTGATCTGGAGGGGACAGAAAATATACAATGTGAGCATTTGCTGGAAGCATTAAATTATAGGAAAAGACATTAAAAGAATAGGAATTATCAAGGATATCCATATAATCAGAATATAAAATTGAAGGTTTACTTAAAAAGTGGTATAATACATGCAAATAATATTGGGAAATAAATATATTAAATAAAAAACGGTTTTTAAAAGCTTTAAGATAAAAGGCAAGAGAAACAGGAAAGGAACAACAGGGAAACGGATTCTAATTGGAAGGAAAGGAGAAAACTGTCTGAAAGATGAGTTTATTATCAGATATAGCAATACCTTTAGCCAAACTGACTAATATGAAAAAGTTAAATGAAAGGGCAATGGAAAATCCTAGACGGGATATTGATTTTTTTAATAGAAAGTATTTTGACAGAAGTTTGCAGACTGAAGAAGAATTTATTGAAGATTTTCAGGTTCTTACTGTAAAGTCTGAAAAATCTTCAGATAGACATGTGATATTTCTTCATGGCGGAGGCTATACCTTGAAAGCTTTTAGAAGTCATAGGATAATTGTTGAGAGGATGGTGAAGAAATACGGGCTGAAAGTCACTTTTATAGACTATCCCCTCACACCTGAAAATACAGCGGAAAAAACTTATGAAATTTTGAGAAGGGCCTACTGTATGATTACGGAGAAAAATAAGAATGATGTTTTCTGTTTCTTTGGAGACTCTGCCGGTGGAGGGCTGGCACTAGGATTTATACAGGAATTACGTGATAGAAGTATTTCCCCTTTTCCTGTAAAGACAGTACTTATGTCTCCGTGGGTAGATATTTCATTGACTAACAAAGAAATAGAGGAATTTGAAGAAAGAGATCCGCTTCTCCCTCTTAATACACTTATGAAAATAGGAAGGAAGTATGCAGGAAATATGGAACTGGAAAATCCCCTTGTTTCACCTGTTTATGGTAATATGGATAATTTGGGACATATATTCCTGATTTTTGGAACAAATGAGATTTTTTATCCAGACTGTATGAAACTGGATAGAAAACTTTCAGAAGCCTTTAATACAGAAAAAGAGCTTTTCATAGGTGAAAATTTATGTCATGACTGGATATTGGCTCCCCTGAAGGAGACAGATGCAACTCTTGACAGGATAGGTGAATTTTTTTTAAAATAGAATAAGCAAATGAAATTATTATATAAGCAAGGAGTATCAAGATGTCTAAAGTAGATTTGTCTAAGAAAATAAATATGGAACTGCACAATGAAATAAAGGAAATATATAAGAAAGTAAAAAAAGATATTTCTAAAGCGATAAAAGGATATAAGGAAGCCTGGGAAGGAGATGAAAAGAAAGTTTTTGCAGAAATAGCCTTCTGCATACTGACACCTCAGTCAAAGGCTAGAAATGCCTGGCAGGCAATAACCGTACTAGTAGAAAATGGACTTCTGTATAAAGGTAAACCTGAAGAGATAGCTGAATATCTTAATATTGTGAGATTTAAAAATAATAAATCCAGATATCTGGTAGAACTCAGGAAATTAATGACTGAAGACGGAGTGCTGCAACCTAAGAAAATACTCACAGGAAAGGGAAATACATTTGAAAAAAGGGAGTGGATACTTAAAAATATAAAAGGTATGGGACTGAAAGAGGCAAACCATGTCCTTAGAAATCTGGGATTTGGTGAAGAAATTGCCATTCTGGATAGACATATTTTACGTAATTTAGCTAAACTGAATGTAATTGATGATGTTCCAAAATCAATGACAGTAAAGAAATATTATGAAATAGAAGAAAAAATGAGGGAATATTCTAAGTTCTCTAAAATAAGGATGGATGAACTGGATCTTGTATTATGGTATAAGGAAGCAGGGGAAGTATTCAAGTAATAATTGACAGTTTAACATATTATTTTGTATTTTATATTGAAATAAATAATAGATATATAGAGGAGGAAAATGTGATGAATAGTATAGTGAATTATGCAGGGGAAGATTTTGAGAATGAGACATTGGATGAAGGAGTGACACTGGTCGACTTTGCAGCAGTATGGTGCGGTCCGTGCCAGATGCTGGAACCTACTTTAGTGGAACTTTCTAAGATAGCTGATTACAAGATAGTAAAGGTGGACACAGATCAGTTTAGTGAGCTGGCTTCCAAGTATTCTGTTAGAAGCCTTCCTACAATGATAATATTCAAAAACAGGAAACCTGTTGAAAATCTGGTAGGTTTTATGACTCATGATGAAATAGATAAAAAGGTTAAAGTACATAAATAGAAGGAAACAGATTGTCGGAGGATAAAAACGGAAAGAAAATAATAAAGAAAATAACACATGTTTAATAAAAAAAGCTGCCTTAAAAAGAACATGTACCAAAAAACTGGACAATGAGAATTGAAAAGTTTGGAGGTACATGTTCTAAAAGTGACTTGTCATAGGCAGCCTTTTATTATATTTCATACTGTTATTTATAGAATATGGATGGCACCTTCATCAATACCGAATGTCAGCATTTCCCCGACTTTTTTGATTTCCTTGGCATGAGGATTGCTTAAAATGATTTCTATTATATCATTTCCATTTTCTACTTCATATTCATGATTTTCTCCCATAAAGACACTCTTTGTAATTTTTAATGTACTAGTATTCTTTGAAAAATCAATAGATTCAGGTCTGACTACAACCTGTACGCTGTCTCCTATATTGTGGACAGTTACTTCAGGGACAACATATTCTGTATCCAGTAAGAGAATCTTAGTAGAAGAGTCATATTTTTCAAGTATTTTAGCATCTAGAATGTTTGCCCTTCCTATAAATTTGGCAACAAATTCTGAATTAGGTTTCTGGTAGATTTCTGCAGGACTTCCTACCTGCATAATTTCTCCATCCTTCATAAGGATAATTTTATCAGAAAGGGCCATTGCTTCAGCCTGGTCATGGGTTACATAGATAGATGTAATTCCAACTTCCTGCTGAAGTTTCCTTATTTCATCCCTCATGTGCAGTCTCAGTTTTGCATCAAGGTTTGAAAGGGGTTCATCAAATAGCAGAACGGCAGAATTCATAATCAGTGCCCTTGCAAGGGATACCCTCTGCTGCTGTCCCCCTGACATCTGGGAAGGGACTCTTTCTGCAAAATCTTCCATTTTCATGAGATGGAGTATTTTCTGAACTCTTTCATCTATTTCTGCCTTGCTCTTTTTCTGGAGCTTAAGTCCATAGGCAATATTATCATATACATTCATATGAGGGAAAAGGGCGTAGTTCTGGAAAACCATGGATATCCCCCTTTTATCAGGAGTAAGGTATGCAATATCCTTTCCACCTATCTCTATACTTCCCGAAGTAGGGATTTCAAATCCTGCAATCATTCTAAGTACAGTAGTCTTACCGCATCCTGATGGACCTAATAGACACACAAATTCTCCGGCATTAATATCCAGATTTACATTTTTGACGGCATCGACTCTCCTGGTTTTTGTTATAAATGTCTTTGTTAAATTCTTTATTATCAGATTTTTTGATTCATTCATTTTAAAGCTCCTTTAATTATCCTAATTTTAGTTATTTCTTTGCATTTGTAAATGACATCAGTATTCTTACAATTATCATAAAAGCTGAAACGATTATGATAAGAATAGTACAGTAAGCTGAAGCCATACCTATCCTACCCTGATCAATATGGTTCATTATTTCAGGAGTTAGGAGCTTCCACTTGGCTGAAATAAGGAAGACTACAGTACTTACCAGCGTCATACTCCTTGCAAATGAATATATGAGCCCACTGAGGAAAGCTTCCCTTATCATAGGGATAGTTATTTTAAAGAAAGTCTGCCTGCTTGATGCTCCCAGAATTGTAGAAGCCTCTTCAATAGAAGGGTCTATCTGGTTCAATGCACTCATACCGGATCTTACTCCTACAGGTAGGCTCCTTATAACAAATGCCATTATTATAATGAAAGATGTTCCTGTTAAAGTAGGAATCAGTGTAATCTTAGTAAAAGGTACAGTGTAAACTTTGTTGTAGCTGATTGCATACCCTATCCCGATTATAGTTCCTGGTATTGCCAGGGCCATTATAGTTGTGAATTCTATAAAAGTTTTTCCCGGGAAATCCTTCCTTACTATGAGGAATGCTATTATCATGGAAAAAATACTGGCAATAAAGGTTGCAATAAGGGAGAGGTTAGTTGTAGCAATTATAGGGGCAATCCTGTTCTTAAACCTGAAAATCTCCTGATAGTGCTTAAGTGTGAAATTATTCCTTACACCAAATATTTCTGTAAAGGAACTCAATGGGATAAGGATGTACATTGCTATGACAAAGGATGTCAGCAGTATAAGAAGGATAGCAGTAGGAATAACAGCTTTCCTATTTTCAATAAGTTCCCTGTCCCTTGATACTTTTCCCGTAACAGTTACATAGGATTTCTTGTTGATGTAGTACCTCTGTATAGTAAACATTGTAATAGACAGTGACAGAAGAATGATAGACAGGGCTGTAGCTACCCCAAGTTCATAGTTTCCTACACCTTCCTGAAAAATCTTCACAGCTATTGTAGTAAACTTGCCCCCTATAACAAAAGGATTTGCATAGTCGGCTATTGACTGTATGAATACAAGCAGGAAAGCATTGGCAAGTCCCGGAACCATCAATGGAAGGGTAACGGTCATAAAAACTTTGAACCTTGAAGCTCCCAGTGATCTCGCAGCTTCTTCTACAGAAGGGTCTATCATCTGCAAAAGTCCGACCAGCATCATATATGCAATAGGGAAGAAGCTTAGAACCTGTACCAGAACTAGACCGTGAAATCCGTAGATTTCAAAACTTTTCAGCCCCAGAAGCTTATTTGTTATGATACCCTGTCTTCCAAAAAGCATTATTGCAGACAGTGCAACAACAAAAGGCGGTGAAATTATAGGCAGCATTGCTATAAAATCAAATATTCTTTTTCCCTTTATCTTTATATATACTGAGACATACGCAAAGAAAAATCCGATAACAAGGGAAATGGCAGAAGTTATAGTTCCTAAGAGTACTGTATTCCAGATAACTTCCAGATTCCCGCTGCTGGTAAAAGATTCAATGTAATTTTCAAGTCCGAACTTTCCTTTCCCTACTCTTAAACTCTCCAAAAATATATTCCATAACGGTACTAATACGAAAAAAGTAACTGTTGCCAAAGAAAATATTATAGTTAAAAGCAGAGTAGGATCGTTTATGAGCTTCCTCATATTTTTTAAATCATGGTTCATTTTTAGCCTTAAATCACTACTCATTAATTTTCCTCCATTAAGAAATTTACTTCCATTAAAAACGAAAAGTGGCTTTTAATGGAAGTATTCATTTTTACTGTTTTAAATTGATTATTTTTCAGGAACTTTTGTATTAGTTTCTTTTGTAAACCTTTCAACTAGCCTTTTCTTGTTTTTTCCTGCCCAGTCAAAGTTGTAGTTAATCAGTTTTGCACCTTCAACAGCTTTAGCTTCTTCCGGATTTACAGCCGAAGTATTTGTCAGGAACTGGAATGACCCGACAGTTTTACCTAATTCCTGAGTCTTCTTAGAAAGAACCCAGTCAATGAATTTTTTAGCATTTTCCTGATCCGGTCCATTTTTAAGAAGGGCAACTCCTCCTATTTCAAATCCTGTACCTTCACTAGGAGCAGCCAGTATGATGTCTGTGTATCCTTCCTTCTGATATTTTATACCGTCATGTAAAAAAGTAATTCCTATTAATGCTTCCCCTGTACCTACCATTCTTCCAGGTGCAGTTCCTGATTTTGTATATTGCCTAATCTGTCCGTTCAGCTTTTTAAGGTATGCGATAGCTTCATCTTCACCCATCAGCTGGACAAGAGTTGCCAGCATTGTATAGGCAGTTCCTGATGAACCGGGATGGGCTACGACGATTTCCCCTTTATATTCAGGTTTTAATAAATCTGCCCAGGATTTAGGCATAGGAATGTTTTTTTCCTTCAGTAATTTTTCATTTCCTACAAATCCTAGATAACCTACATAGATTCCTGTCCACATTCCTTTTGGATCCTTGTATTCAGGCTTAATATTTGCCGCCTCTGGAGATACATATGCTTCTATAATGCCTTCTTCAGCAGCGGCAACCATTCCGTCTACCGGTCCGCCATACCATACAGAAGCAGTCATATTGTCTTTTTCAGCCTTTAGCCTTGCTAAAGTCTCTCCGCTGCTTAGTCTTACAAATTCTGTCTTTATTCCGGTTTCTTTTTCAAACTCCTGTGCTATGAGGGCAGCATGGTCTTCCTGAAGACCTGCATAGAATAATAGTTTTCCTGCATCTTTCTTGTTGGATGAAGTATCCCCTGACCCACAGGCTAATACAAGAATAGCAAATAATACTGATAATAAAATCTTTTTCATGATTCCTCCTATATTTATTTATAAAAAATGTTATTCTTGATATAGGTATACACTAAATATGTTAATATGTCAATAAATTTAATGATATAAAATATTAATTAAAATACACCGATAGTATAAGATTCTAAAATCAGGGCAGTGAAAGCCTGTCAGCATAGAGGAAAAGTTTTCTAAGTCTAGGGAAAGATTTTTAATTATTATAATTTATTATTATTA